>JAVXWR010000253.1:0-3600 GCA_032230725.1 Actinomycetota bacterium | reverse complement strand
CGACCACGAGCGGTCGCCGACCACGTAGAGACCGTCCTCGACCCGGGAGATCAGCCCGGCGGTGCTCGTGTCGGTGTCCGGGTCCGGGGCCAGCGACACGTTCGCCATCCGCTGCAGCGGGACGTGGCCCGCGGAGTCCGCGTAGGCGCAGCCGTTCGAGCGCGCGAGACCCAGGCGCGGGGCGAACGACCGGTCCACCTGGTAGCCGACGAGCACGCCGTCGCGGATCAGGTCGAAGGGCCCGGTCTCGGCGGTGGACACCCCGTCGTCGTCGTACCCGATGCTCGCCAGGCCGTGCGGCACCGTCCGGTCGCCCGTGACCTGCAGGACCTCGCTGCCGTAGCGCAACGTGCCGAGCAGGTCGGGCGTGGCGAAGCTGGTGCCCGCGTAGGCGGCCTCGTAACCGATCGCGCGGTCGTACTCGGTGGCGTGGCCGATCGACTCGTGGATGACCAGCCACAGGTTGGTCGGATCGATCACCAGGTCGGTGGGGCCCGCGGTCACGCTCGGCGCGGCCAGCTTCTCCGCGAGCAGTTCGGGGAGCTCGGCCAATTCTCCAGCCCAGTCCCACCCCGTGCCGGTGAGGTACTCCCACCCGCGTCCGGCCGGCGGCGCGACCGAGCGCAGCGACTCGAAGCCCCCGCCGTCGCGGTCCACGGCGGTGACGCTCATCCCGGGATCGACCCGCACCCGCTGCTGGGTGGTCACGGTCCCGGTGAGGTCGGCGTAGAAGGTCTGCTCCTTCACCTGCAGGCAGACGGCCTCCACGTGGTCGACCCCCGGCGCGGCGAGCAGCGTCGCCGAGCGGTCGGTGAGCAGGCCGATCCGCTCGCCGGGGTCGACCGCGAAGGGGTCGATCTCGTAGGGCGAGACCCAGGTGGCGTCGGCGTGGACCGGTTCCGCGGCGAGGGTGACGGTCTCGCGGGCCACCGGCGCGAGGGTCGCGGCGACGTCGAGGGCCCGGCGGGCGGTGGCGGTGGCGCTCGCCGCCGTGAGGTCGACGTGGGCGGCGAACCCCCAGACCCCGCGACGCAGCACCCGCACCGCGAGCCCCACCTCGTCGGTGTCCGAGGAGGTGACGACGCGGGCGTCGCGCAGCTCGAGCGCCGCGCTGCGGATCCGGTGCACGCGGACGTCGGCGTGCTCGGCGCCGCCGGCGCGGGCCGCCTCCAGGGCGGCGGCGGCGACCTCGCGCAGCGGCAGGGCCAGGAAGTCGCCGTCGACCTCGCGCACGGTGTCGGCGCGGCCGGTGGCTGCGCGGCCGGTGTCCGGGTGGCCGGTCGGGGCGCTCTCGATCGACACGGCCGGACCGTACCGGAGGGGGCCGACAGCGCCCGGCCGAAATGCCCACCACCGCCCTGATCGCTACCCGCGGACCCACGCCCCGGTGCGGGGGTCCACCGACGGCGGCGGGGGCGGCGGCGCGTCCCAGGGACGGTCCAGCTGCTCGTGCGGGTCGGGGCCGCCGGCCCGCGTGGTGACGACGGCGTCGGGCCCGATGCGCGTGACGGCGTCCGCCCGTCCGTCGTGGTCGAGGTCGGTGGCGAGGACGAGCTGGTCCGCGACCTCGGCGACGGCGGTGTCCGGCACGCCGTCGGCGTCGGAGTCGACGCTCGGCGCGCCGAGGACCGGCTCGCCCGGCACCAGGTCGCCGGTGAGCATGACCGCGCCCGGGGCGCCCCAGGCGACGGTCGGCGGGCCGGCCCAGGGGACGCCGTCCGGCTCGCCGGGCGGGTGGGCGTCCGGAGCGGGGTCCGGGACCGTGAGGTCGGGGGCGGTGTCGGGCACGACCGGCACGGTAGGCGGGCGCGACGCGTCGTGGGTGCGGTTCGGCGGAACCGGGGTCAGGTCCGGTCGCGCGCCACCGCGAGCCGGGCCAGCACCGTCTCCGCGCGGGCGGCCGCCCGGCGAGCGCGCTCGGCCCGGGCAAGGTCGCGGGCGTGACCGTCGGCGGCCCGGCGGACCTGCTCGCCCACCCCGCGCAGCGCCGCGTCCACCTCGCGGGCCCGCCGGTCCAGCGCGCGGTCGAGGGCGAGGGTGATCTCCCGCTCGGCCGCGATGAGCGCCTCCACGAGCACCCGCTCGAGGTCCGCGCGGGCCTGGGTCAGCGCCTCGGAGAGCCAGGCACGGGCGTGCGCGCGATCGGCCGCCCGCCGCCGGGAGTGCGCGAGCCACCCGGCCGCGCCGAGCCCGATGCCCACCGACACCGGGACGAGCGCCGCGCCGACCACCGGCGCGACGGGCACCGCGAGCAGTGGCAGCAGCGCCAGCCGGGAGAGACCCAGCCCGCCCGAGGCGCCCGCGACCACGAGCAGCCGGTCGGGCCGGCGAGGGCTCGGGACCGGGAGCTCCGGGCGCGGCTGCGGCGGCGGGATCCGCAGTGCGGCCAGCTCCGCCGGCGGCAGCAGCCCGGCCAGGGTCTCGACGACGAGGGCCCGCAGCCGCTCCCCGAGCTCGGCGACGACCGCCTCCGCCTCGTCGGCGACCTCCCGCGCCACGAGCTCGGGCAGGGCGGCGAGGTCGGCCCGTGTCGCGGTGTCGAGCCGGTCCCGGTGCCGGAGGCCGAGGGCGCGCAGCCGCCGGGCGAGGTCGTCGAGGACCGTGAGCCGAGCCGTGGCGAGCTCGGAGCGCCACCGCACGTGGTGCTCCCGGCGCAGCGCCGGCCCGGGCGGACTCCAGGGCGGCGCGCCGCCGTCGCAGCTCCGCGTCGGCCGGCGCCGCCCCCGTCGTCATCAGTGCGGCGAGCGCAGTCGTCCCGGCGCGCAGCGCGTTCGCCTCGTCGAGCATCCGTCGCCGTCGTGCGAGCAGGCCGTGCAGGTGGCGCTGCAGCGGCGCGATGCCGGCGTGGCGGCGCAGCGGCTCGCCGGCGGTGCCGGTCCCGCGGGCGGAGGCGGCGAGGACCGGGGAGACCGGGAACCACGCCGCGTCCGCCCAGCGGGGCACCCGCTCGGCGACGAGCTCGCGGTCGGACTCGAGCACGGTGCGCCAACCCCGGTGCGCCTCGGTGCCGACCAGCGCGAACACCGCCGACTCGACGACGCCGGCCGCCGCGACGAGCGCGTCCAGCTCGCCCGCGTCGAGCGGAGCACCCGCGCCCGCGACGACGAGCAGCAGGGACGCGTCGGGGCCGGGGGCCCACCCGCCGTCGGGTGCCCGGGTGGGCAGCGCCAGGTCCAGCTCCTCGAGCAACGGGACGTCCACGGGAAGGCCGCCCGGCACCGGACCGGCCGCGATCCGTGCCACCCCCGGCCCGACGCCGTCGGCGGGCAGATCGAGCAGGGCCGCGGCGAGTGCCCGCCGCCCCCGTCCGGGGGCGCCGACGAGGGCCGCGACCGGCCGCCCCGCGCTCGCCGCGGCCTCCGGTGCCGGCACCCCCGCCTCGGCGAGGACCCGTTCGACGTCCCGGCGGGCCGCGGCCGCCTCGTCGGGCAGCGTGGCCGCACCGGCACGTGCCCCGCTCACCCCGTCAGCTCCCCCCACACCCGTGCCCAGCCGCGGTGCACGGTCGCGGCGACCTCCGAGCGGTCGGGCGGGGCGCCCCACGTCGCGTAGGACCGCCAGGTCGCGGCGCGGCGTGCGGCGTGCCCGGCGAGCTCCCCG
>JAVXWR010000238.1:0-2697 GCA_032230725.1 Actinomycetota bacterium | reverse complement strand
GGGGGGCTCGCCGCCGACGGCCGCGGCGAGGTCGGCCACGGGGATCGCCCCGAGGACCGCGAGCGCCTCCAGGGCCGCGCGGCACGACTCCGGGAGCTGCCCGAGCTGGTGGTCGAGCAGCGGGCGCAGCCGCTCCGGCACCCGCGCGGCCGCCGCGACGCGAGCCTCGTCGTCGGGCAGGCCGCGCACCTCGGCGAGCAGCGCCGACAGGTGCAGCGGGTGCCCGGCGGTGCGGTCCCACAGCGTGGTCGCGAGGGTCTCCCCCAGCTCGGCGCCGACCAGCTCGCGGGTGCCCGCCTCGTCGAGCTCGCGCAGCACGGTGCGCACCACGCCCTCGAGCGGGGCGAGGTCGGCGGCCGCGTCGCTCCAGCTCGGGTGGGTGACGGCGTCGGGCTCACGCGCGGCGACGAGCACCACCACCCCCGGCGGCAGCCCCACCCGGCCGAGCGCGCGCAGCACGTCGAGCGAGGCGCGGTCGGCGCGGTGGGCGTCGTCGAGGGTCACCAGGACCTGGCCGTCGTCGGCGGCCATCCCGAGCCGCCGGCGCAAGGTCCGGCCCGGGGCGGGGTCGCGCAGCGACGGCGGCTGCACCCCCACCCCGTGCAGGGCCTGCACCCACGCCGCGAACGGAGCCTGCTCGTGCTCCCAGAGCCCGCGCCCGACCCGCGCCCCGCGCCGGGCCGCCTCGCGGGACGCCGCCCCGAGCAGGGTCGACTTGCCGATGCCCGCCTCGCCGGCGACGAGCACCAGCCGGCCGGCCTCGGGGTCGTCCAGGCCCTCGCGGATCGTGGCGAGGGGACCCTCGCGCCCGACGACCGCGCGTCCCGGCCCCGGGCGCTCCCGCGCCTCGAGGACGGTCCGCTCGACGGCCCGCAGCTCCGACCCCGGGTCGAGACCGTGCTCGACCTTGAGCTCGCGGCGCGTCGCCGCGAGGGTCCGCAGCGCCTCCCCGGTGCGGCCCACGCGGTGCAGCGCGATGGCCACGAGGGCCGCCAGGTGCTCGCGGTCGAGGTGACCGGCCAGCGCCGGGGCGGCGACCGAGAGGGCGGTGTTCGGCTCGTCGTCGTCGAGCAGCGCCCGGGCCCGGTCCTCGACGAGCTCGAGCCAGCGCACCTCGACCCGACGGCGCTCGGCCTCCAGCCGCGGCGTCGGCCGGCACCCGGGGAAGGGCTCGCCGTCGATGTAGGCGAGGGCCGTGGCGGGGTCGGCGTCGTGGAAGCGGCAGAGGTCGACGTCCGCCCGCGGCACCTCGAGGGCGTAGCCCCCGCCGGTACTCGCGACCCGCGCCGGCGCGACGACCTTGCGCAGGCGCGTGACCTGCACGTGCACCGCCGCGCGGGGGTCCTTGGGGAGCGCCTCGCCGTACATCTCGTCGATCAGCGTGGACGTCGGGACCGGCCGGCCCGGGTCCAGCGCCAGCAGGGCGAGCAGCGTGCGCAGCAGCTCGGTGCGCACGACGGCAGCGCCGGCGACCTCGACCGTTCCGAGAAGACGGATCTCCGTCAACGGCCCCCCAGGGCAGGTGACTCACAGTGACTTCTTACGACGAGCCTACGACGGACGTCGTCGTCCGACCAGACCAGATCGACCCCGGAGACATACTGCTCGTGACTCCGATGGCCGGCGAGCCGCTCGGTGAGATGATCACCCGCCTCGACGGGTCGGCGTTCTCGCACAGCGGGCTCGCCCTCGGGGACGGTCTGATCGCGTCCGCCCACCAGTCGTTCCTGGCCTCCGACCCACTCGACTTCTCCGGGCTGCGCGCGGACGAGTTCGGTCACTTCTGGGCGAAGGGCCAGTCGGTGTACCGGCTTGCCGTGCCCTCGGCCGCCGCCCGGGCCCGGGCGGTCGAGGCCGTGCACGAGCTCCGGGACCCCGACGACGGGTCCTTCTGCGTTCCGAAGATCCTCATCGTGGCGATCGCCCTGTCGACCTTCGACCGGGCGTTGTTCGATGAGGAGGCCGGCGCGACGATCCGCGCGCTCGCCATCGACGCGGCCCGCGCGTGGGAGGGGAAGCCGGGCGAGCGGACGTTCTTCTGCGCCGAGGCCGTCGCCCGCGCCTTCGGCGAGCGGTTCCCGCTCTCGGCGCTGGCGCCGCCGGGCGGCGTGCGTCCCGCCTCCGCGCCGCCCGCGGAGGACGGCGTGCTCGGCCGGGTCATGGAGGCCTACCTGGACGCGGCGACGGGCGACGAGTGCCAGGAGGCCCTCGATCGCCTCGTCGACGCGCTCGACATCGAGGCCCCCGCGTTCCTCGACACCGTCGCCCGCGACATCCTCGCGAGCCTGCGCCAGGTGGGCCACCACCGGCCCCTCGCGGGGCGCTACGCCGGGCGGCGCACCCCGGACAAGGACTGGGAGACGACGGGGCTGCTCCTCCCCTCCGCGCTGGTCACCCCGAGGATGCTGCTCGACGCGCCGTGGACCGCCCCGGCCGTGGCACGGGTCGACGGTCCCGATGCGCCCCCGCCGCCGCCCTCGTCGTGGCCGTGAGCTCCCCGCCGATCAGTTCTCCGGGTTGTCGCTGGCCTTCTGACTGCCCCAGCCGTGCCACCGGTCGACCTCGATCCAGGCGCTGACCCGCGTGCGGTCCCGCACCGGGTACGGGTTGCCGGTGTAGTGCCGGGAGAGGCGGTCGATGTCGGCGAGGTCCTCGTCGGGCGCCCACTCCACGATGCGGCCCTGCATCGAGACGTGG
>JAVXWR010000136.1:0-3573 GCA_032230725.1 Actinomycetota bacterium | reverse complement strand
GGGTTGGGGTCCTGCTGGACGGGCGGTGTGGTCACGCGTCCTCCTCTTCCGGGTCGAATCGGTGACGACGGCGTGCTCGCCGTCGTCGGGGTGACCGGGGCTCAGAAGCCCTCGGCGCCGGCCTGCTGCAGCCCCTGCGACCACCGCGTGCGGCGCTCGTCGTCGGACTGCTCCCACCACCGCGGCCCCCGCTCGCCCAGGGCGGTCTTCGCCGCGTGGACGCGGGCGCGGGCCCGCTGCTCGCCGTCCTGGTCGTCCGCGCGCCTCGTCGTCCCGACGTCACGCCGGGCGGCCATCAACCAGCGCCGCAACCGCGACGCGTCGGCCTCCGGGATCGCCGGATCGGTCGCGCGCCAGCGACGGCCGTCGACGACGATCCAGCGACCGTCGGCGGTGGTCTCGGGCACGGCCCGGGGTGCCCAGGTGATCGGTTCGGGACACGTAGGTGCGCTTCGCGCCCGTGAGCACTTTCGGTGGCTATGACGACCGAAAGTGCTCTCGGGGCGTAGCCACCTCACCGACGGCCGCCACGACCTCCCCGGGCGCGATGTCCAGGCACTCCTGGTCGAACGGGCACACCAGCTGGCGGCACGGCGCGCAGGACACTGCCCGCGTCAGCACCGCGGCGGGCACGCTGCGCGGCGCGTACTGCCCCACCTCCTCGGTCCCGGCGAAGAGCTCCACCACCGGGGTCCCGACGGCGTCCGCGAGGTGCGCCCCGCCCGAGTTGTTGACCACGACGGCGTCCGCGCCCGCCACGAGCGCGGCGAGCCCCCCGAGGTCGAGCGTGCCGACGAGCTCGACAGCGCCCGGCACCCCCGCCGACGCCTCGGCCACCAGCTCGGCCTCCCGCGCCGTCCCGGTCACGACGACCGTCCACCCGCGCTCGGCCAGCCCGCGCCCGACCTCGGCGAACCGCGTGGCAGGCCAGCGCCGCGACGGGCAGCTCGCCCCCGGCGCGACGACCACGTACCGGCCCTCGGGGGCCTGCGCGTCGGCGTCGGCCGGGATCCGGACGGCGAGGTCCGTGCCCTGCGACGGAACCCCGACCGCCGCGAGGACCTCGAGGGCACGGTCGACCTGGTGCCCGCCGTCGGGGGGCGCAGGCACCCAGTGGGTCAGGGCGTCCCCGCCGAACTCCTTGCTGGTGCCGACCCGCACGGCGATCCCCGCGCGGCGGCAGATCGCCGCCGCGGGCCACGGCGACTGCGAGAACGAGGTGAGCACGACCGCCGCGTCGTAGGCGCGGTCGGCGAGGGTGGTGACGAGCTCGCCGTCCGGGTCGTGGCCGTCACCCCCGTAGCCGGGCAGCCGCTGCCAGGAGACGGAGGCGACGACGACCTCGCCGACCTCGTCGATCAGCGACGCGGCCGCCGCGCCGGCCGGGGACGCGAGGAGGTCGATCCGGGCCCGGGGCGCGGCCGCGCGCAGGGCCCGCAGGGCGGGCACCGTCATGATCACGTCGCCGACGTTGTCCGGCCGCACGACGAGGATGCGCGTCATCGTCGGCCAGTCCGGGTCCCCGGCGCCGGGCCGGTGGGCCGCGGGGTGGACGGGGAGCTCGGGCGCGGCGGGAGCACTCGCGACGGGGGCGGTCACGGCGGGCAGGTACCCGCCGGCGGCCGGGGAGCACCTACGGCCGGGCGCGGGACACGTCGAGGACCCGACCACCGGTGACCTGGGAGCACCGGTGACCGGGCCCCCGACCCCGTACCGCCGCCCGTGACCGGGGCGGCGAGCTCGATCTCCTGCTGGCTTGACGCCACCGAGGGCTGCGCTGCCCGGCGATGACATGAGGTCCAACTCCCCGGACCCCGCCGCCGTCACGACTTCCGTCCCCCGTTCAGCGGAACGAGTGACATGGCCTGCCGCGTCGGGATTCCGGCGCCCGGGAGGTGTGGCAGGGGGCCCGCCCGGGGTAGGGGCGGTGTCGTGCCCGGACCCGGACCCCGCGTGGCGATGCTGCACGGGCGCGCCGACCCCGCGCACGACGGTGTCGCCGACTACACGGGGCGGCTGACCGAGGCCCTGCGGGCGGCGGGCACGGAGGTCCTCGACGTCCCGGTGGACCTGGGACCGCGGGGCGCGGTGGCGGCGGCGCGGGCGGTGCGCGCCGGGTCGCCCGACGTCGTGCACCTGCAGTTCGCGCCCTCGGCGTTCGGGTTCTCGGGGTGGCCGGGCGCGGCGCTGCCGGACCTGTTCACGACGGCGCCGCTGGTCACGACGGTGCACGAGTACGGCTGGTGGTCGTGGGCTCCGCCGATCCCGGAGCGGCTGTGGCGCCTGCTCGAGCGGTCCCGGCGCCTCGACCGCGAGACCGGGCGCCTCGTGCCGCGCAGCGCCGCCGTCGTCACCACCAACGCCGAGCACGAGCGCGCGCTGCGCGATCGCTTCCCCGCCACCGCGGTGCACCGCCTGCCGATGCCGCCGAACGTCACCGTCGTGCCCGGCACCGACCGCGCCGCGACCCGCGCGCGGTGGTCGGTGCCCGACGACGCCGAGGTGGTCGCCTTCTTCGGGTTCGTGCACCCCGTCAAGGGCCTGCGCTATCTCGTCGACGCGCTCGCCCGTCTCGCCGACGAGCATCCCCGGCTGCACCTGGTGGTCGTCGGTGGCCTCACCTCGCTCGCGCTGCCCGCCGACGAGGCCGCCGCCTTCCGCGACGAGCTCACCGGCCACGTCGCCGCGGCCGGCGTCGCGGACCGCGTGACGATCACCGGCCACCTCGCGGCCCCGGACGTCTCCGCCGTGCTGACCGCTGCCGACCTCGCCGCGTTCCCCTTCACCGCCGGAGCCACCACCAAGTCGGGCGCGCTGCTCGCCGCGCTCGACCACGGGCTGCCCACGATCGTCACCCGCCGCCCCGACCAGGGCGCCGACGCCGAGCTCGTCGACGGCCGGACCGTCGTCGTCGCCCCCGCCGTCCGCGACGCCGACGTCCTCGTCACCGCGCTGCGCCGGCTCCTCGACGACCCGGTGCTCGCGAAGGCCGTCGGGGCCGCCGGGCGGGAGCTGCTCGCCGGGCGGGACTGGGACACCCTCGCCGCCCGCCACCGCGACATCTACGCGGCGGTCCGGGACGCGGTGCCCCGGCGGTGAGGACCCTCGTGATCGACCTGCTCGGCGGGCTCGGTGACCTCGTCATGGTCCTCCCGTCGGTGCACGCGCTGCACGACGCCGACCCGACCGGTGAGCTCGTCGTCCTCACCCACGCCCCCGGCGCGGTGCTGCTCGAGCGGGATCCCGCGGTGACCGCGGTCCGTCTCGCCGAGCCCCACGACGAGCGGGCCGCCGTCGAGCGGGCGCTGGCCGACGTGGCCCCCGACCTCGTCGTCACCACCACCCGCTTCGACGGCATCGGGGACCTCGTCGACGACGACGCCCGCGCCCGCGGCACCCGCGCGGTGTCGAACCTGTGGCGCTCCCCGCCCCCCGACGAGCTCGTCGGGGAGCGCTACCAGCGCATCCTCGCGCGCGAGGGCGTGATCGGCCGCGGGGTCCGGGCCCCGCGCGTCGTCCTGGGCGACGACGAGCGTGCCGCCGGCCGGGCCGCGACCGCGTCCCTGCCCGACG
>JAVXWR010000907.1:0-3923 GCA_032230725.1 Actinomycetota bacterium | reverse complement strand
TGCGCCCACCGACGTCGACCTCAAGGACCTCCGGGCGCTGACGCGGTCGATCTTCGATCGATCCTTGACCCCGACGCCGGCCACAGGCGCGCCCACCACCCGCCGGAGACCACGAAGAAAAGATCAAGACCGCGAGTTGGCAGGGTTGCCCGACCCCGCTCCTCTCCCTTCAGGGATGACCTGCGGCAACACCCCCGGCGAAGCTCGGCGGCTCCGTACTCCTGACGGCAGTCGCCGGGCCTTTTCTCATGGGTACCTCATGGGCCGATCTTGGTCGGTCCGCCGCCCCTACGCTGCCCATTCCTGGGTCGAGACCCCCGCGTCCCCGGCCAACCTCGTCAGCGACGTCGGCCCGTCCTGCGCCCCGAAGCTCAGGCAGACCTCGGCGCCCTCCTCGAGCATCCCGCGATGCCGGGCCTCGAGGACCGTGCCCGCCGGCAGGTCCCAGTCGAACTCCCAGCGGCGCGCAGCGCCTTTTCCACCCGCGCCACCCGCAGCCGCCGACCTGCGGCGGGGGTTGGCGCGATCGCCAACACGGCCAACGCGTCCCGACCGGCCAGGTCGTCGAAGGCGGCCAGCGCGGTCCACACCGCCGGGCTGTTCTCGTTGATGGCGGCGAGTCGTTGGCCGGAGCCGCCGATGACGGCCAGGGTGGAGACATGGGACGCGGCGCCATCGGTCCCACCGATGGCGCCACGTGGACGGTCAGCCCTCGTCCCGCCGCGGACCCGTCCTACCTGACCATCCCTGCCGGAAGACCCCCCCACCTCCGGCCTGGCCCCCCAGCCAGGCACCCACTACCGTGAAAACATACCGACCGGCACGTAGAAGGCAACCCGCCATGACCGGCCCGCACGCCGACGACGCCCCGCCCCAACCCCGGGTGGACGGAGCTCCTGCCCGCAGTCGCACCGGCCGGCAACAACAACGGGCCGTGGCGACCCGTCATGCTCTGCTGGTCGCCGCGGGGGAGCATTTCGCTGCGCAGGGCTATCACGCCACCAGCCTGAACGACCTGCTCAGCCACGGGCCGGGCAGTAAGGGCGCGCTGTACTTCCATTTCCCCTCGAAGTACGCCGTCGCTATCGCGCTGGTCGAGGCGATGACCGCCTCCTGGGATCACGTCGTGCCCGCGGCGGAACGCGACGCTCCCGATCCCCTCCACGCCCTCGTCGCCGTGACCGACATCGTGGTGGTCCGCCTGGATGATCCGATCGTGCGCGGAGCGGCACGCGTGCTACGCGACCAGGTCCTCGACCGGCCCACCCTCGCGGAACTCAGCGCTGGCTGGGAGGCCGACCTCGCGCGGCTGTTCACCCTCGCCGCCGAGCAGCACCTGCTCAAACCCGCCGCCGAGCCGCATTGGGCTGCACACGAACTCGTCGTCAGCCTCGCCGGGCGAGCGACCTTGCTCGAATCCCTGAGCCCGAAGCAGGAACTCTGGGACCAGATGAATCACTTCTGGACCGGCTTCCTCCCCCTCGTCGCCACCGAAGCGTGGCATCAGACCTGGAACACCAGGAGCTGGCTGGCCCGCCCCCGCCCACCAACGGGCCTGGACTGACAGCCGAGCACCAACGCTCGCCGGAGACACTCCCGCTGCGAACAGCTCCACCGGCCGACCTTCGGGAACCTAGTGCTTCGTTAGGCAGTTAGCTTGACCAGTAGCCAGATTGGATGAGATCTTGGTTCGTGTCGTTGACTGTGGCGGTGGACGTTCCTCCTCGTGACCGCGAGGTGCTGGAGTCGTGGCTGCGTTCGCCCTCGATCCGGGCCGGGGCGGCCCAGCGGGCGCGGATCGTGCTGCTGGCCGCCGACGGGGTCGGGACCAACGAGATCGTTCGACGGGTGGGCTGCTCGAAGCCCACCGTGATCAGCTGGAAGCGTCGCTACCGCGACGAGGGCCTGGGCGGGCTCGACGACCGAGCCAAGCCGGGTCGGCCCCGCCAGATCGACGAGACCGAGATCGTCGCTCGCACCCTCGACGAGCCGCCCGAGCATCTGGGGGTCACCCACTGGTCGAGCCGGCTGCTGGCCCGCGAGCTGGGGATCAGCAACTTCACGGTCGCCCGGGTCTGGCAGCGCTGGGGCCTGCAACCCTGGCGAGCCGAGACCTTTAAGTTCAGCACCGATCCCGAGCTCGAAGCCAAGATCCGCGACGTGGTCGGGCTGTACCTGCACCCGCCGGAGCGGGCCGTGGTGCTCTGTGTCGACGAGAAGTCCCAGGTCCAGGCGTTGGAGCGGACCGCGCCGATCCTGCCGATCCGCCCCGGGCTGCCCGAGAAGGCGACCCACGACTACATCCGCCACGGCACCACCACGCTGTTCGCCGCGCTCGAGGTCGCCACCGGCAAGGTCGTCGACGCCTGCTTCGACCGGCACCGCCACCAGGAGTTCCTCAAGTTCCTCAAACAGGTCGCCAAGACCTACCCGAGGCGCAAGCTGCACGTGGTCTGCGACAACTACGCCACCCACAAGCACCCGGCGGTGAAGGCCTGGCTGGCCCGCAACCCGCGGATCACCCTGCACTTCACCCCGACCTCGGGGTCCTGGCTCAACCTGGTCGAGGTGTTCTTCTCGATCATCACCCGGCAGGCCATCCGTCGAGGCAGCTACCGCAGCGTCGACGACCTCACCGCCGCGATCCGCACCTTCATCGACGGATGGAACAGGCGGCCGCGTCGGGCACCGACGGAGCGAGGCGGCCGGCCAGCACCCGCGCGACAGCGTCCTCGGTGAGGTAGAGGCCCCGGAACGGGTCGTCAGGGCGGGGATCGGTCTCGACGCCGAGCGCGACGGCGCGCCGCACCCGGTCCTCGACGACGGCGAGCCGGCCGAGCAGGTGGGCGACCCCGGAGTTGGGGGTCATCGACGCCGACCCGCCCGCCGGGTCATCGCGGGGCGCGACCCCGTGGAATCACGGGGTCGGGGGTCGACCACGGTGGCCACCACCGTCTCGGCCACGGTCCCACCCCGGTCGGCAGCGTCGGCAGCGCCGGAGACGTCCACCCGGATCTCCTTGACGGGCGGCCCGGCCTGCTCGGCGACGACCGCGCCGACCGTGCAGTACGCCCCGGCGTTTACAAACCTTCGAGGCGCTAGCCTGGTCGGAGCCACTCTCACCGACACGAACCTTCAGTCTGCGGATCTCACTGGCGCCGACCTATTGCAGGTGAAAGATGAAGATTGGTTAGGTGGAACAGGGCTGCCCGAAGGGCGACTACCACCTCAACAGTGGGCTTCTTTGGGCCGACGGCCTGACGGCCGGCGCCCTCAGCGCGAGATGGGTTCGGCACTCCGGCGCGGAGATGAGGACTAGAGCGAGCACATTAACGTCGGGCCTTAAGGATTGTAGGCACGAATCAGCGTTTACGCGTGGCGGACGCCGCTGAACACAACGCATCTAGGGACGTCGGTGCTGCTATGAGACACGAGGGCACTTGGGTCACGCCTAACAGGGGCTGCTCGCAGCCATCGTTCCGCTCACGGCGCTGGGGCTTGATTTTCCGTGCCGTGCGACGGCCACCCCGCCTGAAAGTCGCATGAATGTCGGTGTACTCGACGGACGTCCCGATCGGCGCCGGGGGATCACCACGGTGCGCTCTCATGACGCCGCAGCCCGGATCATCGGTGCGGCCACAACGACCCTGCGGCAGTTAGTGCGGCCCGCAGGGAGGGATGAGCTCGGAGCGGGTGCGCCGAAGAAAGCCGCCGTCGGCGTTGCTGCCGAGGTGCAGCGGGTGCGCGGGCCACGGACTCGATGCCGCGATAACTGGGCTTATCGCGGCATTGCTGTTTGCCGGCTCTTCCGGATTTAGACGGTATGGGGGCTGCTGGACCCCGGGGGTCGGCCGCTACACGGCCGGGCTCTGCGCCCCGCCTTGTCGTTGGCTGCTCTGCTCGGCCCGTGACAGGGCACCGGA
>JAVXWR010000402.1:0-3736 GCA_032230725.1 Actinomycetota bacterium | reverse complement strand
GCAGCCACCCGCCGTCGAGCTGGCCGGTCTTGTAGGCGTCCAGCGCGCGGGCGTTGTCGATGTTGACGACCTCGACGGCGCCCGGCCCGGTGCCGATCGGCAGGTTGTTCTGCTTGAGCCACTTCTTCAGCGCGATGTCCTGGGTGTTCGCGAGCTGCGGCGTCGCGATCTTCTTGCCCAGGAGCTGCTGCGGGGTCGTGATGCCGGGCCGCACGACGAGCTGGGCGCCGCCCGAGGTGGCACCGGAGATCACGCGGATGCCGTCGGGGTTCTGCTTGTAGGCGTTGATCGCCGGGCCGGAGCCGATGAAGCCGATGTCGATCGAGTTCCCGAGCAGCGCCGCGGTCTCGGCGGGGCCGGCGTTGAAGGTCTGCGTCGCGAGCTTGGTCTGGCCGAGGTTCTGCGCGAACAGCCCGTTCTGCACCCCGATCAGGGCGCCGGCGTGGGTGATGTTCGGGAAGTAACCGAGGCGCAGCTCGGGCGCGGGGCCCTGGTCGGGGGCGGGCGCCGGAGCGGACTCCTGGGCGCGGGAGCACCCCGCGGCGGCCAGGGCGAGGACGGCGAGCGCGGCGACGACGAGCGCGCGCCAGGAACGGGGGCGGGTCACGGGTGGTGGCTCTCCTGAGGCGGCCCCGCGCGGAGTCGGCGGGGTCGTGGACGGGGACGGGGCGGGGTCCCGGCATGCGTCAGCGCGGGCGTCGTCAGGGTGACGAGGCCGGGCCGTACCGCGCGGGCGTCAGGAGACCGGACAGGCGCAGCTGTAGACGCGGCCGAAGTCGACGTGGCGGCGGGCCACGAGACGGACTCCGGAGGCGGTCACGGTCGTTGAGCCTGCCACGCGGGGCCCGGGAGTGCCACGTACGTGATCCGGACGACGCAGCGTGATCGGGTGGGTGCTCGTCACTCCTCGATCACGGCCACACCTGGCAGCCCTGCCACCCCGAGGGGATGCGCCACGTACCCGTGATCACCGGAAACCGGTCGACGTCCTTCGCGAGGAGCACGCCAGGCAGGTGAGAGAGCACCCCGGCATGCGCCACGTGCTGGTGATCAAGGACAGGTGCGAACGCCCGCGTCGCACCTACGCGAAGCAGGTCAGCGGACCGCCATGATAGGTGACCATGTCCTCGAGGGCGGCGAACACGTCGATCGACCCGCCGCGCTCCAGCCCGTCGAGCTCGGCGTAGGCCCGGTGCAGGTTCCCGACGATCCGCTCCGCGTCGGGCCAGTCGGTGAACCGGCCGAGGTCGGTGTCGCGGGCGGCCTGCAGCGGGCTCACCCCGGCCTCGCGTCCCCGCGCGGCCACGTCGAGCACGAAGCGCAGGTAGTCCAGCGTCGCATCGAGCGGCGCGCGGTCGTGGAACACCGGGCCGTGACCGGGGACGGTGGTCTGCGCCCCGAGCGGCAGCAGCACGTTCTCGAGCACGTCGATCGCGCCGGTCACCGAGCCCATCAGCAGGAACGGGGTGCCCCCGTTGAAGACCAGATCGCCGCAGAACAGCGTGGCGCGCTCGGGGAACCAGACGACGGAGTCGTTGGTCGTGTGCGCCGGGGTGCCGACGTGGACGACCTCGGCGCGCAGGTCGCCGGCGTGCAGCGCGACCCGGTCGGTGAAGGTGAGGAAGGGCGGGTCGAGGGGCAGGTCGCCCCACTCCGGGTTCTGCCAGTAGGGCAGTTCGCGGGCGGGCCCGAACGCGATGGCCTCGGCGCGCGCCTTCTCGTGGGCGACGATCGTGGCGCCGGAGAACAGGACGTTGCCGAAGGTGTGGTCGCCGTGGTGGTGGGTGTTGACCAGCGTGCGCACCGGCGCCGGGCTCACCGAGGCGATCGCGTCGATGAACGCGCGGGTCCGCCGCTCGGTGGAGCACGCGTCGACGGCGATCACACCCTGCGGCCCCACGACGAAGCCGGTGTTGTTGATCCACCAGGTCCCGTCGGGCTGCACGTAGGCGTGGATCCCGTCCGACACCTCCTCCAGCCGCGGCGGCCCGGGCTCGGTGATGTCGTCGTGACGGGAGCTCATGGAAGGTCCTCCTGGCGCAGCGGGATCACGGGCGGCCCGGGGACGACGCGCGCGTCGATCGCGCCGAGCTCGTCGGCCTCGAGGTGGACACGGTCCCCGGGAGCCAGCCACGGGTAGGCGTCGGCCCCGTGCACCCGGGAGAGCTCGAGCAGACAGCCGGTCCCGACGGTGCCCGAGCCGATCAGGTCCCCCGGCACCACCCGGGTGCCGCGCGAGGCGTAGGCGATCATCTCGGCGAAGCTCCAGTACAGGCGGTCGAGGCGCCCGGCGCTGTACGGACGGTCGTTGACCGACGCGGACATCCCTGCCGCGGGCGCGAGCTCGTCGGGCGTGAGCATCCACGGCCCGCAGCTCGACGCGAAGTCCTTGCCCTTGGCCGGTCCGAGGTTCAGGCGCATCTCGGCGCCCTGCAGGTCCCGGGCCGACCAGTCGCAGAACAGCACGTAGCCGGCGATGTGGTCGAGGGCCTCCGCCGGGGAGAGGTCGCGGCCCTCGCAGCCGATCACGGCGGCGATCTCGAGCTCGTAGTCCAGGGCCTCGCTGCCGGGCGGCACGGCGACGTCGTCCGTCGGCCCGAGCAGCGACGCGGGGTTGCTGAAGTAGAAGACCGGCTGGGAGTACCAGAGCGGGTCCACCGTCAGCCCGATGGCGGCGCTCGCCGTGACGACGTGCTCCTCGAAGGCCATGAAGTCGCGGATCGACGGCGGGCGTGGGATCGGGGGGAGCAGCGTCAGCCCCGCCGGGTCCAGGCCCGGGCCGGCCAGCGCCGCCGCCGCGGCCTCGTCGAGCCGGCCCTCGGCGATCACCGCCACCAACGACGGCTCGCCGGGCGCGGCGTGCAGCCGTCCGTCGGACCACACGCCCACGGCCTCGTCGCCGTCGGGCATGCGGAACGTGCTCCAGCGCATGGGACTCCCCTCAGCGGACCAGGCCGCGCACGACGGTCTCGGCATAGGCGGCGCCGATCTCGCGGGCGGGCACGGACGACGTCTCCGGGTTGAACCAGCGGTTCGACCACGCGACCATCCCGAGGATCCCGTAGGCGATCACCCAGGGCTCGGTGGCCACGTGGAAGCTGCCGTCGGCGACGCCGTCCTCGACGATCGCCACCACGGCGTTCTCGTAGCGCTTGTTGAACCGTGCCATCGTGCGGCCCCATTGCGAGCGGTTCGCCGACGGACCGAGGTCCTCCTGGATGTAGAGGTAGAGGTACGGGTAGGAGTCGGCGTAGGACACCATCAGATCGGTGACGAGCGTCCGCAGCTTGTCCGTGGGCGTCCCGGGCCCGGTCAGGATCGCCTCCGCGTGCAGGCAGTTGCGCTCCACCGCGTCCCCGACGGCCTGGTGGAACAGCTCTTCCTTGCTGCCCGCGTAGTAGTAGATCGTCGCCCGGTCCATGCTGACGGCCTCGGCGATGTCGCCGATCTTCGTCCCGCGGAAGCCGAGGCGCTTGAACACCTCGCCGGCCGCCCGGATGATCTCCGCGCGCCGCTCCCGGTAGGCCGCACCACCCTCGTCGAGCGCCGCTGCCCGGCGTCGCGAGATGTTGCTGCTGCTCATGCCCCGTCGCTCCGCTCGCCCCAGGTCATTCCCCGTCGCTCCGCTCGCCCCAGGTCATTCCCCGTCGCTCCGCTCGCCCCAGGACATTCCCCGTCGCTCCGCTCGCCCCAGGTCAGCCCCCGGTGCTCCCCCGGCCGGTACGCGGCCCGCAGC
>JAVXWR010000101.1:0-5325 GCA_032230725.1 Actinomycetota bacterium | reverse complement strand
CCGTCGCCGCGACGCTGATCGCGCTCTACACCGGCCGGGCCGAGGACTTCTTCCTCCCGCGCATCATCGCCAACGGCGGGAGCCTCGCGGCGTGGCTGGTCTCGATCGCGGTCCGCTGGCCGCTGCTCGGGCTCGTGGTGAGTGCCGCGCTGGGCCGGCCGCGGGCCTGGCGCGAGGACCCGGACCTGGTGCGCGGCTACTGCCGGGCCAGCTGGCTGTGGGCGGCGCAGTACCTGGTGCGGATCGTGGTGCTGCTGCCGCTGTGGTTCGCCGACCAGGTCGTCGCGCTCGGGGTCGCCCAGGTGGTGCTGACCTGGCCGTTGGTGCTGGTGTGCGCGCTCGGGTCGTGGCCGCTGGTGCGCTCGGCCCTCCCCCCGGGGCATCCCGGGCCGCGGCACCCGGTCGAGGGCGGGTTCGTGCCGGACCCGGCGACGTCGGACGCCGGGCCGATGTGAGGAAGGGTTCATTGCTGACATCAGGTGTCAGCGATGCACCTGAGCCCGTCGAGGGGACCGTCGCGGACAGGAGCCCCTCAGCGCACCGGTGCCGGCTCCGGACGCTTCGGGGGCCGGCCGTCCCCGGTGCTGCGACCCTGGACGCGACGGCTCACCCACGGCAGCAGGTGCGCCCGCGCCCAGCGCAGGTCCTCCTCGCGGCGCCGCATCCACGGCGTGGGGTCCGCGGGCGGCCACGGGTCGCGCCAGTCCACGTCGGGGGCCACGCCGAGGACCTCGCAGACCCGGGCCGCGACCCGCCGGTGCCCCTCCGGGTTCAGGTGCAGGCGGTCGTCCGCGCGGGCCCGCGGGTCGGCCAGGGTGTCCATCTCCCACAGGTCCACCAGCAGGGCGCCCCGGCGGGCCGCGATCTGCCGGATGTGCTCGTTCATGGTCGCCAGCCGCCGGCCCACGAGGTCGACGACCGGCGTCGCGCGGGTGTTGAAGCCGGTGAACACCAGGACGTCGGCGCCCGAGCCCCGCAGGCGCTCGACGGCCGCCTCGAGCCGGCGGGCCAGGTCGGCCGGGCGCGCGGACGGGCGCAGCAGGTCGTTGCCGGCCGCGCAGATGCTGACCAGGTCCGGGGACATCGCCAGCGCGGGCCCGACCTGGGAGGCGACGATCCGGTCGAGCAACTGGCCCCGGACGGCGAGGTTGGCGTAAAGCAGGTCCTCCGACCGCGCCGCGAGGGCCTCCGCCACGCGGTCGGCCCAGCCCCGCTCGATGCCGGTCCGGGGGTCGAGGTCGCCGACGCCTTCGGTGAAGCTGTCGCCCACGGCGACGAAGGTGCTCCAGGACATGGGCCCGATCATCCTCGGTCGACACGACGCCGCGCGCGCTACCCCGACCGGACCACGACGCTGGGCCGAGTCGCCCCATCTCCGAATGCGTGGGGGGTGAACGTCCTCACCGCGGGGCCACGCTGGCACCCTGGGGGACGTCTGGACAGACGGATGCGCTCGAAAGGGGCTCGCCCCCGGCTGTCCGGATCCGGCCCGTATGACCCCCGATGTGACGACGAGCCCTGGGAGCCATGGCACAGATCTCGACGAGAACGGCAGGCGGTGGCGCGACGCCGGGAGACGACTCCCCGGTGGTCAGGTCGTCCGGTCTGTCGATCCCGCAGATCGTCTCCGGCGCCCTCGCCGCGGCGACCGCGGCGATCCTCGGCTCGTTCCTCGGCGTCGCCGGGACGATCGGCGGCGCGGCCGTCGCGTCGATCATCTCCACGGTCGGTGCGTCGCTCTACCAGCGCTCCCTCGAGCGCACCCGGGACGCGGTGAAGGACCGGCTCGTCGTGAACGCGGCGGCCGGGACCAAGGTCGCGCAAGCCGTCGCCAGGGTCACCGGCGACGGCACCCCCGCCGCCGACCCCGCCCGTCCCGGTGGCCCCGGTCGCCAGGCCGCGCCGGGCGGGCCCGCCCGGCCCGGCGTCCCGGGCGCCCGTCCGCCGGGGGCACCGGGTCCCGCGGGGCCCCCCAACCGGCCGGCCGGCCCGTCGCTGCCCACCCACCGCCTGCCCGACGGCGGGCTCGCGCCCGGGCGCCGGCAGGTCGGCACGCCGCAGCCGACGCCGCAGTCGGGGATCCCCCGGCCGGGCGCTCCCCAACAGCTGCGCGCCGGTGGACGCACGGTCACGACCCGTCTCGACGCGTCCGGCCGCCCGCTGCCGCCCGGCCCGGACCCCACCCGCCGGATCCCCGACGCCCGCACGCCCGACGGCCCGCCCCGAGCACCCGACGGCCGCATCCTGCCCCCGGGCCCGCCGCCCCCCGGCACAGGTCCCGCCGACCCCACCCGTCGCGTCCCGACGCCGCCGCCCGGTCCGGGCGAGGCCGTCACCGCCTACATGGGCGGCCCCGGCCCCGACGAGGACCCCACCCAGCTCGCGGGTGCGGTGGACCGGCCGCGTCGCAAGCACTCGTGGAAGACCTGGGTCACCCTCGGCGGCGTCGCGGCCAGCATCTTCGCGATCGGTCTGCTCGCGAGCTTCGCGGTCGAGTCGGCCGCCGGACACCCGCTCTCGGGCGGCGACACGGGGACCTCGGTCGGGTCGCTGTTCGGCCAGACGACAGGCGGGGCGACCTCGACGAGCGAGACGCCGTCGACCGACGACTCCGAGCGCTCCGACACCTCGACGACGCGCACGACCGAGCGCTCCGGGGCGAACCAGGAGCAGACCGGGTCGAACTCCTCGCGGACTCCCGCGCCGACCACGAGCCGGCAGCAGGGTGGCGGCGTGCTGTCGTCACTGGTGCCCCAATAGGTGCGCTCCGCGCTCGTGAGCACTGTCGGTCGCTATAGCCGCCTTCAGTGCTCACGAGCGCGTCAGCGCACCTCTGATCGCCCGCGCCGCCGCCTCCGGGTCCTCGGCCTCGGTGACCGCCCGGACGACGACGACCCGCGTGGCCCCCGCGGCCACGACCTCGCCGAGCCGGGCGTGGTCGATCCCGCCGATCGCGAACCACGGCCGCTCGGGTGCGTCGGCGGCGGTGGCCCGGACGAGGTCGAGGCCGGGGGCCGGGCGGCCCGGCTTGGTCGGGGTCGGCCAGCACGGGCCGGTGCAGAAGTAGTCGACGCCGGGCTCGACGGCGCCGGCGCGGGCCTGCTCGACGTCGTGGGTCGAGCGACCGATGAGCACGTCGTCGCCGAGGATGGCCCGGGCGGTCGCGACGGGCAGGTCGTCCTGGCCGAGGTGCAGCACGTCGGCGCCCGCGGCCACCGCGACGTCGGCGCGATCGTTGACGGCGAGCAGCGCGCCGTGGCGGCGGCAGGCGTCGGCGAGCACCTCGAGCGCCGCGAGTTCATCGCGCGCCTCCATCCCCTTCTCGCGCAGCTGCAGCAGGTCCACCCCGCCGCGCAGGGCGGCGTCGGCGAACCCGGCGAGGTCGCCGCGCTCCCGGCGGGCGTCGGTGCAGACGTAGAGCCGGGCGCGGCCGAGGCGCTCGCGGCGGCGGGCGCCGAGGTCGGACGGGGCGCGCGTCGAGGTCGTCATCGCGCCCGACGCTAGCGCGTAGGCTGGCGGTCGAGCACCACCACGGGAGCCCGGAGCGGCCGGGCTGAGAGGGGACGGCGCGCGAGCGCCAGGGTCCCGACCGTCGAACCTGATCCGGGTCATGCCGGCGCAGGGAGGGAATCATGAGCCAGCGTGCCGACCGCGTCGTGGTCGCCGGGGCCGGGGTCGTCGGCACGACGGCGGCCTGGGTCGCCGCGCGCGAGCACGCCGCGCGCGAGGTCGTCCTCGTCGACCCCGACCCGGGCTCGGGTGCCTCGTGGGTGGCGGGCGGCATGCTCGCCCCGATCACCGAGGCCTGGCCCGGCGAGCGGGAACTGCTCGAGCTGGGCGCCGCCTCGCTGGCCCGGTGGCCCGCGTTCGCCGACGCCGTCGAGCGCGCCTCCGGGCGCTCGGTGGGGCTGCGCACCGCCGGGACGCTCGCGGTCGTCGTCGACGCCGCCGACCGTGAGGACCTCGACCGCGTCGTCGAGCACCTGCGCGCCTGGGGACGCGACGCCGAGCGCCTGACCGGCCGGGAGGCCCGTCGTCGGGAACCGTCGCTCGGACCTGCCGTCCGGGCCGGACTCGCCGTGCCCGACGACCTCGCCGTCGACAACCGCCTCCTGCTCGCCGCGCTGCGGGCGGCGGCCGAGCGGGCGGGCGTCGTCGTGCGCCCCGAGCCCGTCGTGCGCGTCACCGAGTCCGGGGGGGCGGTGTCCGGCGTGGAGCTGGCGTCGGGGGAGCGGATCGAGGCGGGGCGGGTGATCGTCGCGGCGGGCGCGTGGTCGGCGACGCTGCACCCGGCCCTGGACGGGCTCGTCCGCCCGGTCAAGGGGGAGATCCTCCGGGTGCGCGCCCGCGCCGGGTCGTTGCCGCCCCCGGCGCGGACCGTGCGCGCGGCGGTCGCCGGGCGCGCGGTGTACGCGGTGCCGCGCGACGGCGGGCGGCTCGTCCTGGGCGCGACGCAGTACGAGGCCGGGTTCGACGCCGACGTGACCGTGGGCGGGGTCCGGGACCTGCTCGCCGACACCGAGCGCGTGCTGCCCGGGATCGCGGACTACGCGCTGGAGGAGTCGGCCGCGTCGTTCCGGCCCGGCACGGCCGACAACCTGCCCGTGCTCGGGGCCGTCCCGGGCGCGCCCGAGGGGCTCTACGCCTGCTTCGGGCACGGGCGGGGCGGCATCCTGCTCACCGCCCTGACCGCCGACGTCGTCGCCGACCTGCTCGCGGGTCGCCCGATGCCGGACGGATCCGCCGCGGCGTCGGCGTCGCGGCTCGCCACGCTGGAGGTGTCGTCGTGACCGTGCTGCTCAACGGCGTCCCCACCGAGGTCGCGCCCGACGCCACCCTCGCCGACGTGCTCACCGCGCACGGGGTGCCCGAGCGTGGGGTCGCGGTGGCCGTGTCCGGGGAGGTCGTGCCGCGGGCCGCGTGGGCGTCGACCCCGCTGCGCGAGGGCAGCGTGCTCGAGGTGCTCACCGCGGTGCAGGGAGGCTGACGTGACCGTGGCCGGAGCGACCAGCACCGTCGCGGATCCGCTGGTGATCGGGGGGCGGGAGATCGGGTCCCGCCTGATCATGGGAACGGGGGGCGCCGCGAACCTGTCGGTGCTCGAGCGGGCGCTCGTCGCGTCGGGGACGGCGCTGACGACGGTGGCCATGCGCCGGCTCGATGCGGGCGGTGGGCCGGGGGTGCTCGCACTGCTGGAGCGGCTGGGCATCGAGGCGCTGCCGAACACGGCCGGGTGCCGGACCGCGGCCGAGGCGGTCCTCACCGCGCGACTGGCCCGCGAGGCGCTGGAGACCGACCTGGTCAAGCTCGAGGTGGTCGCCGACG
>JAVXWR010000099.1:0-2595 GCA_032230725.1 Actinomycetota bacterium | reverse complement strand
CGCCCCGGTCGAGGCGCACCTGGCGGCGGGCGAGCCGGTGCTGCTGGAGCTCGACCTGGCCGGGGCGCGCGAGGTGCACGGGCGCCGACCCGACGCGCTGCTGGTGTTCCTCCAGCCCCCGTCGTGGGAGGAGCTGGTGTCGCGGCTGACCGGCCGCGGCACCGAGCCGCCGGAGGTCGTCGAGCGCCGGCTGGCCACGGCGCGTGTGGAGCTGGCGGCCCGCCGCGAGTTCCACGTCGCCCTCGTGAACCACGACGTCCGGGAGACCGCGCGGGCGTTGGTAGACTTGGCCCACCCAACCGAGCGCCCGACCAGCGCAGACGTCGATCCCGACGGCGCGCCCGCCGGGGCCGTGGGGCCCGGAGCCGTCGGGGCCCCAGAAAGCAGGAGTCACTGAATGAGCATTCCCGCCAGCCGCGTCACCGGTAGCTTCCACGACGTGCCCGAGGGGATCACCAACCCGCCGATCGACGAACTGCTGGAGACCGTCAGCTCGAAGTACGCGCTGGTGATCTACGCCGCCAAGCGGGCCCGTCAGATCAACGACTACTACGCCCAGCTCGGCGAGGGTCTGCTCGAGTACGTCGGCCCGCTCGTCGAGCCGGGCCCGCGCGAGAAGCCGCTGTCGATCGCGATGCGCGAGATCCACGGACGGATGCTCGAGCACACCGAGGGCGAGTAGGCGAGGTGGCTGACGCCGCCGGGACCGCCGCGAAGGAGATCGTCCTCGGGGTCTCCGGCGGCATCGCCGCCTACAAGGCCTGTGAGCTCCTCCGCCGCCTCCGTGAGGCCGGCAACCACGTGCAGGTCGTCGCCACCCCCAACGCGCTGACCTTCGTCGGCGCCGCCACCTTCGAGGCCCTCTCCGGCCGCGAGGTCCTCTCCGGGGTGTTCGAGCACGTCCCGGAGGTCACCCACGTCGCCCTCGGCCGCCGGGCCGACCTCGTCGTCTGCGCCCCCGCCACCGCGGATCTGATCGCCCGGCTGGCGGTGGGCCGCGCGGACGACCTGCTCACCTCCACCCTGCTGACCGCCCGATGTCCCGTGCTCGTCGTCCCCGCGATGCACACCGAGATGTGGGAGCACCCCGCGACGCGCGACAACGTCGCCACCCTGCGCCGCCGCGGCGTCGTGGTCCTCGAACCCGCCTCCGGCCGGCTCACCGGCGCCGACTCCGGGCCGGGCCGGCTGCCCGAGCCCGTCGAGATCGCCGAGTTCGCCCGCCTGCTCATCGAGGTGGCGGGGGAGGAGTGGCACCCCCTGCCGCGGGATCTCGAGGGCCGCCACGTCGTGGTCTCCGCCGGGGGCACCGCCGAGCCGCTCGATCCGGTGCGCACCCTGGGCAACCGCTCGTCCGGGCGTCAGGGCTACGCGCTGGCCCGCGTCGCCGCGCAACGCGGCGCGCACGTCACCCTCATCGCAGGCACCACCGCCGGCCTCGAGCCGCCCGCCGCCGTCGAACTCGTCGGAGTGCGCACCACCGAGGAGATGCGCCGGGCCGTCGTCGACGCCGCGAAGGATGCCGATGCGGTCGTCATGGCCGCCGCCGTGGCCGACTTCCGCCCCGCCTCCGTCGCCGGATTCAAGATCAAGAAGGGCGACGACGAGCCGGACGCGATCCCGCTCACACGAAATCCCGACATCCTCGCCGAGCTCGTGGCCGAGCAGGTGCCCGGACGCCTCGTCGTGGGCTTCGCCGCCGAGACCGGGGACGAGACGCACGACGTGCTGTCCTACGGTCGGGCGAAGCTCGCCCGCAAGGGCTGCGACATGCTCGTCGTGAACGCCGTCGGTGCAGGTGGGGGCGGTAGCCACTCCGCGTTCGAGGGGGCCGACAACGAGGGTTGGCTCCTCGGTTCCGACGGGGCCTCGACCCCGCTTCCGCGGGGCTCCAAGGCCGCGCTCGCGGCCCGCGTCTGGGACGCCATCTCCCCGCGGCTGACCTAGACGCTGCGTGAGGCGCCCACCACGGAACGTGATCGGATCGGCTCGAAACGTCATTCCCACACCTCGTCGCGGAGCACAACCGCACTGTGACGGGCTGCGCACAGGGCCCGGTCAGGGCGGTGCCCAGGCGGGGGAGAGCCGCTAAAGTTGCTCAGTCCCACTGTCGAGGCAGGGAGAGATTGTGCCCGCTAGGCGTTTGTTCACCTCCGAGTCCGTCACCGAGGGCCACCCGGACAAGATCTGTGACGCCATCTCCGACGGGATTCTGGACGCCTTGCTGGCGCAGGACCCGAAGAGCCGTGTCGCCGTCGAGACGATGGTGACCACGGGCCAGGTGCACGTCGCCGGTGAGGTGACGACCAACGCGCAGGTCAACTACGTCGACGTCGTCCGCAAGACGATCCTCGACATCGGCTACGACTCGTCGGCCAAGGGCTTCGACGGCGAGAGCTGCGGCGTCTCGATCTCCATCGGTGCGCAGTCCAAGGACATCGCGCAGGGCGTCGACCAGGGCTACGAGACCCGCGTCGAGGGCTCCGAGGACGAGATCGCGAAGCAGGGCGCCGGCGACCAGGGCCTGATGTTCGGCTACGCCGACGCCGACACCCCCGAGCTGATGCCGCTGCCGATCGGGCTCGCCCACCGCAT
>JAVXWR010000074.1:0-3794 GCA_032230725.1 Actinomycetota bacterium | reverse complement strand
GGCCGGGCGATGCTCTTCGAGGTCTTCGCCCACTCCTTCTTCAACACCGAGCAGCGGTACTCCGCGGCCGAGTTCCTCGCGATGTGCCACTTCTACTTCACCGGCAACCCCGAGGGCCTCGGGATGGACGCCCCGCGCGACCAGTACGCGACGACGCTGTGGGAACCCTTCACCCGCCTGCTCGAGAAGCACGGGGCGACGGTGACGACGGGGGCCCGCGCGACGGCCGTCGTCGGCGGGGCGTCCGGGTGGTCGGTCGGGGTCGCGGACGGCCCGTCGCGCACCGCCCGCCACCTCGTCGTCGCCACCGACGTCCCGGGCACGCGGGCGCTGTTTGCCGCCTCACCGGGGTTCGCGGTCACCGCACCCCGGCTGGCCGGGCAGGTCGCCGAGCTGCCCGGCGGCGAGCCCTACGTGGTGGCGCGGTTCTGGTGCCGCGGCGACGTCGACCCCGCGCACGCCCCGTTCACCGGGGTGACCCGCGAGCGGGTGCTCGACTCGGTGACGCTGTTCCACCGCCTCGAGGACGAGTCCGCGGCCTGGGCCCGCGATGCGGGCGGGTCGGTGATCGAGCTGCACTCCTACGCCTGCCCGCACGACGCGTCGCTCGACGACCTCGTCGCGGCGATGCGCACCGAGCTCACCGCGCTGTGGCCCGAGTTCGCCGACCTCGAGGTGCTCGACGTCGACGCCCACCGCTACACCAACGCACCCGGGTTCGACCCCGGCTACCACCCGCGCCGTCCCGGCGTCGTCACCGACGCCCGTGGTCTGCGGCTCGCGGGGGACTGGGTGGGCACCGACATCCCCTCGGCCCTCATGGAGCGGGCCGCGCTGACCGGGGTGCTGGCGGCGAACGACGTCCTGCGCGAGGAGGGCGCCGCCCCGGAGCCGGTGGCCTCGATCGCGCCGCGGGGCATCCTCGCGGGACGGACCCCGCGGTGATCATCCCCAGGCGCTAGGGTGCTCGCGCACCGGTACGGACCGACCGAGGAGGAGAGAGCGTGCGCCGACGGACGGCATCCTGGCTCGTCGTGGTGGCCGCGGCCGCAGCCGTGCTCGCGGGCTGCACCTACTCCTCGGAGCCGGCCCCGGACCAGCCCGCCAGCCCGAACGAGTACTCCACCGAGGGCTTCCCGGCGCCCGGTCCGGCCCCGGTGCCCGGGCAGATCACGCCCGGCCCGGTGCTGCCCCCGCAGCCGGCGAACGAGCCGCGCCCGCCGGCGGGTCCCACGCCGACCCGCGGTCCCGCCGAGACCGGCGCTCCGTCGGGAGGCTGAGCGCCCCGGCGCGTCAGGCCGCGTCGGCCTCGCCGTCGGCCGCCTCCTCGCCGGGCGCCGCCGCATCGTCGGCCGGCTGCCGGCGACGCCCGAGCGCCGAGACCAGGATCCCGGCCGCGCCCAGCACCCCCGACACCGCGAACATCACGAACATCGCCGGGGACATCCCTCCGGTCACCGCGTCCCCGAGCAGTACCACCGCGGCCGTCCCGGGGACGAGCCCCACGACCGTGCCGACCACGTAGGCCCGCCAGCCGACGCTGGTGACGCCGAGGGTGTAGTTGAGCGGCGCGAACGGGATCCCGACGAGGCGCGACGAGGTCACCGTCAGCAGCTCCCGCTCGCAGAGCCGCTCCTCCAGCGCGCGTACCCGGTCCGGCCCCAGCCGGGCGATGGCCCGCCCGCCGAGCCGTCGCGCGATCGCGAACCCCAGGGCCGCCGACACCATCGACGCCCCCACCGCGAGCCCGAGGCCCCACACCGGACCGAACACCAGCCCGGCCGCGAGCGTGAACGCGGTGCGGGGGATCGGCGTCGTCGTGACGATCGCGTGGGCCAGGAAGAAGATCAGCGGGGCGCTCGGCCCGAGCCGTGCGGCCCAGTCGCGCAGCTCGAGCGGCGAGGGCAGGGGAACGGTGACGGCCACGACCAGGGCGACGACGAGCAGCCCGAGCAGCAGCAGCCAGCGCGTCCGGTTCGGCACCGCCCGCCCCCTCTCGCGCCACGGTCGTGCCGCCGATGGTCGGCCCCAGCGTAATCAGGCGACGCGGGCGAACAGCCCCTGGTACTCGCGGACGACGCCGAGTGGATCGACGGTGAACACGAAGGATCCGTACGTCGGGTCGGCGTAGACGTACTGCGCGCCGTGGGGACCGTCGGGCTCACGGCGGTAGGTCTGGGTGACCCGGGCGACGGCCAGCGAGGGCACGTCGAGCCAGGCGACGTCCAGGCGGCGCTCCTCGCCGACCTCGAGTCCGAGGCGGCGCACCACCAGCGTGTTGGTCAGCGGCGAGATGGACACGTCGACGTCCCGGCACCCCTCGAGCTCGCCCCAGTCGCGGCCGTCGAGCGTCCAGTGCCCGCCGGCGTCGGCGGTCAGCGTGACCCGGTCCAGGCCGTCGCCCCCGAGCACCTCGACGAAGCAGGACCGGGTCTGCCACCGGGCGTCGACCACCACGGAGAAGCGGGTCGACCACGGGTGCGGCGCGCGCTGCCCGCCCGGCCCCCGGGATCCGTCGCTCCCCTCGCCCAGGATCGGGCCGGTGTCGTCGGGGGAGTCGGTGCCGATCGCCGCGCCGTCGAGGAGGAACGCGCCCTCGGGGTGGTCCGGTGTCGGCTCCAGCTCGGAGATCGTGCCGTGCACGAGGCCGTGGGGCTCGTCGAGACGGCGCCACAGTGCGGAGATCGGGGCCACGGCGTCATCGTGGCACGATCGGATCCGACGAAGACGATCAGCGGGCACGGACGGGACGCGAGGTGGCCAGGTGAGCGAGCCGCAGGACCGTCCCCGGGAGGACGGCGGCGAGGGACGGGAGCCCGACGCGGTGCCGCCGTGGGACCCCGCGCGGGCCGCCGGCGCGAGCACCCCGACCGAGTCGCCCGTGTCGGGTGGCTGGCAGAGCCCGGGCGGTCCGGCCCGCCCCGGCCCCGGCGGTCCCCCGCCGACCGCGCCCCCCGGACCCATCGGACGAACCGGCCCACCGCGGGGCCGCCCCGGGGACCCGTGGGGGTTCGGGGGCCCGGTCACGGCGCCGCGACCGGGGATCGTGCCCCTGCGCCCCCTCGGCCTCGGGGAGCTCCTCGACGGCGCCTTCCAGTACATCCGTGCCCACCCGCGCGTCGTGCTCGGCATCTCCGCGGTCGTCACGGTGGTGACGGTCCTGGTCCAGGCGCCGTTCCAGTCGTCCTTCGCGACCTCACTCGAGCCCTTCCTCACGGGCAACGGCAGCACGCCCCCACGGCTCGACCAGGTGGGCGGGGCGCTCGGGGCCGTCGCGACCCTCTCGGGCGTCGACGCGCTGATCAACCTGCTGGCGACCACGGTGCTGACGGGGCTGCTCGTCGTGGTGCTCAGCCGCTCGGTGCTCGGCGCGCCCATCGTCGCCCGGGACTGCTGGGAGGCGGCGCGACCGCGACTGCTCGGGCTGCTCGGCGTCGTCGTCCTCGTGGCCGTCGTGACGGTGCTCGCGTTCCTCGTCCCGCTGATCCCCGCGGGACTGCTGGGGCTCTTCGGCGCCCCGGCCGGCGCGATCGCGGCGCTGGGTCTCCTCGGGCTGCTCGCCGGGACGGTGCTCGCGGTGGTCGTGTGGGTCGGGCTGGCCCTCGCCGCGCCCGCCTACGTGCTCGAGGGCGTGCCGGTGATCGCGGCGGTGCGGCGCTCGCCCGCGCTCGTGCGGGGCCGGTTCTGGCCGATCCTGGGCATCCTCGTGCTCACCGTGGTCATCGTGATCATCGTGGCGGGCCTCATCGCGGTGCCGTTCACCGTGGTCTCGAGCGGCGTCGGCGCGGCGACGG
>JAVXWR010000062.1:0-3975 GCA_032230725.1 Actinomycetota bacterium | reverse complement strand
GATCTGCTTCCAGTTCGCCGCGACGTCGTAGGTGATGCGCCGGCCCAGCGCGAGGTCCGCGACCTGGTAGCCGACGATCGCGTCGGGCGAGCCGAGCCGCGCGGTCACGTCGGCGACGACGGTGTCGGCGAAGGACGGCGGCTCGTCGGCGAGGCAGAGCCAGACGTAGCCGAGCCACTCGTGCACGGCGACCCGGTGCAGGCCGAACGCGGCGCGGTCGACGTCGGGCATGCCGGCGATGTTCGGTGCCGTCACCAGCGTTCCGTCGAGGCCGTAGGTCCAGGCGTGGTACGGGCACGCGAAGGACCGGCGCACCGATCCCCTCTCCTGGGTGCACAGCCGCGCCCCACGGTGCCGGCACACGTTGAGGTACGCGTGGATGGCCCCGTCGCGTCCCCGCGCCACGATCACGCTCTCGCGCCCGACCTCGACGGTCTCGAAATCGCCGGCACGCGGGATGTCCGCGGCGAGCACCGCCGCGACCCAGCCGGCCTCGAAGATCAGCGCCTGTTCGGCCGCGAAGATCGCCGGATCGGTGTACCACCGCCCCGGCAGCGTCTCCCGCAGGCTCGCCGGCAGCTCCTGGTTGACGGCCGTGGAGAGCTCGCTGGTGGTCATCGGTGCAACACTCCCGGTGCCGGTCTGCCTGCTGTTGCGTTATCAGCAACATGGCGCTCACTGCGCAACAAGAACCATGGGAGACCACCCCACCCCCTGTCAAGCTGGACCGATTCGGCGACCGCTCGGAGACGGATGCGGGAATGCACCGGGCCACCCCTTGACAGGGCGGTCCGCGTCTCCCACCGTCTAGGTTGCGCATTGAGCATCGAAGTGCGTATGACGCAACGACGCTCCTCGGACCTTCATCTTCTCGGGCACGCCGAGTTCCCCCCGCGTGCACCCCCTGTCAGTTCCGTGTCCGGCGCGACGAGCGATGTGGCCACCCGCGCCGACCACTTCTCTCTGGAGAGAGACATGATCCGTCTCTGCGACATCGACGAGATCCCCGAGGGCGAAGGCGTGCGCTTCCCCGGTCCCGGCCCGGTCGCGGTGTTCCGCGCCGGCGACGAGGTCTTCGTCCTCGACGACGCGTGCAGCCACCAGGGCGCCTCGCTCTCGGACGGCTACCTCGAGGGCTGCTGGGTGGAGTGCCCGCTGCACGAGGCGTTCTTCTCGCTGCACACCGGCGAACCCAGCGGCCCACCGGCCAAGCGCCCCGTGCGCACCTACACCGCCATGGTCGCCGACGGTGTGGTGTGGGCCGACCTCGAGCAGGCCGCCGCGGCACACGTCGACACCGTCACGCGCGACGCGCAGCGGGGTGTCGCGTGAGGACGATCGCCGTCGTCGGCGCCTCGGTCGCCGGGACGCGGGCCGCGCGCTCGCTGCGCGACGCGGGCTTCGACGGCCGGCTGGTGCTCGTCGGGGACGACGACCGCACCCCCTACGACCGCCCGCCGCTGTCCAAGGGCTTCCTCGCGGGCACGCAGGACGAGGCCGACCTCGCCCTGCTCGACACCGACGACGAGGCCGAGCTCGCCCTCGAGCTGCGCCTGGGGGTCCGGGTGGAGCGCCTCGACGCGCACGCCGGGCGGCTGCGGCTCGCCGACGCCCGGGAGATCGCCGCGGACGGCGTCGTCGTCGCCACCGGGGGCCGCCCGCGCCTGCTGCCCGGCGGCGAGGGCGTCGAGGGTGTGCACGTGCTGCGCACCCTCGACGACGCCGTCGCACTGCGGGCCGCCGTCGCCGGCTCGTCGCCACGCGTGGTCGTCGTCGGGGCCGGGTTCCTCGGCGCGGAGGTCGCCTCGACCTGCCGCGGGATGGGTCTGGGGGTGACGCTGCTCGACGCGTCGGCGCTCCCGCTGGCGCCGCTGCTGGGCGAGCGGATCGCCCGGTCCTGCGCCGCGCTGCACGCCGCCCACGGCACCGACGTGCGCCACGGCCGGGCGGTGGCGCGCCTGCACACCGCGGCGTCGGGGCGGGGCACGCACGTCACCGGCGTCGAGCTCGACGACGGGACGGTCCTGCCGGCCGACGTCGTCGTCACCGGCGTGGGGATCGTCCCGAACACCGAGTGGCTCGAGGGATCCGGGCTGCGCCTGCGCGACGGTGTCCACACCGACGCGGGGATGGTCACCGACCTGCCGGCGGTGGTCGCGGTCGGGGACGTCGCCCGGTACCGAGGTGCTGGCGGGACACGCCGCCACGAGCACTGGACGAGCGCCGGCGAGCAGGCCGCCGTCGCGGCGACGAACCTGCTGGCCGGGCACACCGCGGCGGCGTTCCGGCCGTCCGGCTACTTCTGGTCCGACCAGTACGGCCGCACCCTGCAGCTCGCCGGGCACCCGCGGACCGAGGACCGCGTCGAGATCGTCGACGGCGACCCCGACGATCGCTTCACCGCGCGGTACACCGACGCGACGGGCACGACGACGGCGGTGTTCGGGCTGGGCAGCCCGCGCGCGTTCGGTCGGCTGCGTCGTACCGAGCTGGGCCGCGCCGGAGCGGTCCGCGCGACGCAGCCGGCATGAGCATCGACGCCGCAGCGCGCTCAGACGACCGCGCGGATCGCCTTCTCGAAGCCGACGACGTGCTCGTGGGCCAGCGTGGCCGCCAGCTCGCCGTCGCCGTCGGCGATCGCGCGCAGCAGCCCGACGTGCTCACCCACGTGCCGGTCGAAGTCGGGCATGCGGTCGAGGAACAGGCAGAAGATGCGGGTCGCGAGGTTGTCGTAGCGCACCAGCGTGTCCTCGAGGTGCGGGTTGCCGGCGGCGCGGTAGATCGAGCGGTGCACCCGCATGTCCCAGCGCATGAGCTCCTCGCGGCTCAGGGTGGTGACGTCGAGCGCGGCGGTGTCCTCGGCGAGCCCGGCGAGCCCGGTCCGCAGGCCGGTCCCGCCCGCGCCCTCCGCGGCCCGGCGCGCGGCGAGCGGCTCGAGCTGGCTGCGAATCTCGGAGATGTAGGCGAGGTCGGTGATGTCGACCGCCGTCGCGAAGGTCCCCCGGCGTGGGTAGGACACCACGAGCCGGTCGACCTCGAGCCGCTTGAGCGCCTCGCGCACCGGGGTGCGTCCGACCTCCAGGGCCTCGACGAGGGCGACCTCGTCGACCGGGGCCATCGGCGGGATCTCCAGCATGATCAGCTTGTCCTGGATGGCGCCGTACGCGCGCTCCGAGAGCGACATCGACGCCGAGGCGGACTCCGGGCTCTGGACCGTCACCCCGACAGCCTAGCGCGATGACCACCACTACGCCGTCGACTGATATACCAGTCACCCTGGAGGATCCATGACGCTGTCGGTGCTCGACCTGTTCAGCGTCGGGATCGGGCCGTCGAGCTCGCACACCGTCGGACCGATGCGCGCGGCCTTCCGGTTCGTGTCCCGGCTGGTCGACGAGGGCCTGCTCGAGGACACGGCCCGGGCCCGCTGCGAGCTCTTCGGCTCGCTCGGGGCCACCGGGCACGGCCACGGCAGCGTGCCGGCCGTCGTGCTCGGCCTCGCCGGGGAGCAGCCGCACCTGGTCGACCCGGTGACCACCGGGCCGGCGCTCGAGCGCGTCCGCGCCACCGGCCGACTGCTCCTCGCGGGCAAGCACGAGATCGACTTCGCCGTCGACGACGACGTGGTGCTGCACCGCCACGCCGACCTCGGCTTCCACAGCAACGGGATGGTCCTTCACGCCCTCGACGCCGAGGGCGGGCTCCTCGCGCGGCGCACCTATTACTCGGTGGGCGGCGGCTTCGTGCTCGACGAGGACGACGCGGCGGCCGGCCCGGCCACGGACGACCCGACCCCCGTGCCTTATCCCTTCGCCCGGGCGAGCGAGCTGCTGGCCGCTGCGCGCGACGCCGGGCTGCCGATCAGCGGCGTCATCCTCGCCAACGAGCGCACCTGGCGCGACGAGCCCGAGATCCGGGCGGGCCTGCTGCACCGCTGGGCGGTGATGCGCGAGTGCGTCGCCCGCGGGACCGCCA
>JAVXWR010000041.1:0-5326 GCA_032230725.1 Actinomycetota bacterium | reverse complement strand
CGGGCGCCCGCGGAGAGGAAGTAGTACTCGTCGCCGAAGTAGCCGTAGCGCGAGGACACCAGGCCGAGCGCGACGGCGAGGGCGGCCGCGACGCCCAGCACCGGCCACCACGCGACGGCGGGCCGGTCCGGCGACGGGGCCGCGTCCGGGGGCGACACGGCGGCGGGGGTCGCGGCGGCGGCAGGGAGGCCGCGGGCCGGCGTGGTCGTCATCCGCCCCGTCTCCTCTCCGGTCCGCCGGCGTGTCCGGCATGTCCAGGAAACCGCACCGTACGGCGCGGGCGTGCGCGGGGGTACGCGGTGCTCTCCTGCGAGACTGCGCAGCGATGGAGCTCACCGACAGCTGGTCGCGGGCCCGCGACGCGGACCTGGCCACCGTGCCGCTGGCGCGGCTCGCGGCGCTCACCGCTCGGTTCGAGCTGCGCGAGACCCGCAACGCCGCCGCCGTCCTCGCCGCGACCGCACCCGAGGAGTTCACCGAGCTCTGCGCAGTGCTCGACGCCTTCGTGCTGCACACCGCGGACCTCATCGAGGCGGGCGGCAACGAGTCCCGGCTCGCGCAGCGCCTCAACGCCGACTTCCGGGGACGGGGCTGGCGGGAGGGCCGGGTCGACACCGTCGTGCGCTCGGTGCTGCAGGTCCAGCCGTGGGCCCCGGCCGGCGAGCGGGACGTCGTCGAGCGCTGCGACGAGGTCCACAACGAGGGCTACAAGGTCGACAACGTCAAGGGCCGGGTCGCGCTCGACGTGGAGTGGAACGCGAAGGACGGCAACCTCGACCGCGACATCGGCGCCTACCGCAGCCTCCACGACGCCGGGCTGATCGACGGGGCGGTGCTGCTGACGCGGACACACGACGACGTCCGGGAGCTCGCCCGCCGGCTGTCCCGCGGCGCGGGTCAGTCCGACGAGCAGGTGCGCAGCCGGTTCTCGACGTCCACGACGACGCACCTGGGCAAGCTGGAGTCGCGGATGACCCGCGGTGACGCCGGGGGCTGCCCGCTGCTCGCCGTCGCGGTGAGCGCCCGCTGTTGGGCCCCCGACGACGGCGAGGGTGGCGGGGTGCTGCCGGGCCTGCCGGTCGGGTGGCCCGCCACGGAGCAGCCGGTCCTCGACGGGTGGTCCGGGTGAGCGCCGCCGACGGCGCGACGCCGCGCCGGGCCGCCACCCGGAGACTGTCGGGCCCCCCGGCTACCGTCGCGCCCGTGACCGCCGCTCCCGCCGCCGACCTCACCGCGCCGCTCCCCGGCCCGCCCCTCGACACGACACCGCCCGACGCCGGGCGCGCCGTCGAGGGGCCCCGGCGCGCGCGGGCCGAGCCGCTGCGCGTCGACGTCGCGCCGCTCGAGGCGCCGCCGCTGCCGCGCACCGGGGGCGGCTGGTCGTGCGTGTACGCCGACCCGCCGTGGCGGTTCTCCAACCGCACCGGGAAGGTCGCGCCGGAGCACCGCCGGCTCGACCGGTACGACACCATGACGGCGCCCGAGATCGCGGCGCTGCCGGTGGCCGACGTCGTCGCCGACAACGCCCACCTCTACCTCTGGGTGCCGAACGCGCTGCTCCCCGAGGGCCTGGCCGTCATGCAGGGCTGGGGGTTCCGCTACGTCTCCAACCTCGTGTGGGCCAAGCGCCGCAAGGACGGCGGGCCCGACGGTCGCGGCGTCGGCTTCTACTTCCGCAATGTCACCGAACTCATCCTGTTCGGGGTGCGCGGGTCGATGCGCACGCTCGACCCGGCCCGCCGACAGGTGAACATGATCGAGACGGTGAAGCGGGAGCACTCCCGCAAACCGGACGAGGCCTACCAGCTGATCGAGGCCTGCTCGCCGGGCCCCTACCTCGAGATGTTCGCGCGCTACCCCCGGGAGGGCTGGACGGTCTGGGGCGCGGAGGCGGACGAGGACGTGGCCCCGCGCGGGCGGCAGTACCCCTCCTACCGCGGCACGCCCGTGGCCGGGGACGGACACGGATAGTCACTCCTCCTTGGCTCTACTGACCACGCTGCGTCGTTTCGACGAGAGATCTGACCGCTGAACCGCCCGGTAACACCGTATGGTGGCGCTCAACGACCACTCTTGGTGAGAATGATTCGTATGGCGAAGACCCCCGAGCTGGCGCGCAACCAGCGGGTGACGGGTCCCGAGCGCGAGAAGCTCTGCACCGAGCTGCTCAAGCGGTACCAGCGGGGCCAGAGCATCCGTGAGATCTGCGCGGAGACCGGCTACAGCATCGGCCGCGTCCGGCGACTCCTCGTCGACGCCGGCGTCGAGTTCCGTGGCCGCGGCGGTACCCAGGGACGGGCCCGCAAGAAGACCGACTGAGCGGTCCGGTCAGGAGCGCAGCCGCGCGAGGAGACCCGAGCCGCGGCGCAGGGCGACGTCGACCCGCGAGCCCGGGGCCGGCGCGAGACCGACCTGCCGCGCGAGCTGCAGCTGGTCGAGGACCACGAAGTCCGACGTGATCACCCCGTCGGCCACGGTGACGTGGTCGATCCCGTCGAGATCGATGCGCGCCCCGGTCGCGGCCACCCCCGCCCACGCGGCCCCGGAATGCGTGCCCGTCAGCGTCCATCGGACGAACACGGTCCCGCCCTGCTCGGCCATCGCCTGCATCGTCACCGTCAGGTTCGGGACCGCGGCGAAGAGCCCGTCCCAGAAGCGCAGGATCTCCTCGACGCCCCGGTGGGTCGCGTCGGGCAGCCGTAGCCGGGACTCCGCGGACAGGACGGCCCGCAGCGGCGCCGAGGAATGGGTGTTGACGATGTCGAAGACCCAGCGCACCACCTCGCCGGGCGAGGCGTCCGCGCCCGGCGGCGTCGGGGCGGGCGGAGCGGCGGGCGCGCGGGACGACATGGACGCGGACCCTAGCGCCGTGGTCGTGCGGGAGCAGGGTCACGCGTGCCGGGGACGGACCGCGCTCCTGCGTCAGCCGGTCGCGCGGGACCCCGCGGCGACGAGGATCGAGCACTGCCCGAACACGGCCTCGCGGACCTCGTCGTCGTCGCAGTCGCGCTGCACCCGGAACTCGACGGTCCGGTCGCCGGAGACCAGCCGGTCGAAGGCGTCGGCGACCTCGCGCAGGTACCTCGGCTCGGCGACGCCCCGCCCGAAGTGGCACATGCAGACGAGCGAGACCTCCGCCTCCAGGGCGGCGAGGCGGGCGGTGGAGCGGGCGAAGTCGGCCACGTCGGACTCGGCGAGCTGGGCGTAGATCGGTCCGCTGTTGAGGGTGTCGCCGCCGAACAGCAGGCCGTCGCGGTCGTCGAGGAAGCACACCGAGTCCGGGCTGTGGCCGGGGGTGTGGAGCACGGTCAGGGTGCGGCCGCCGAGGGCGATCTCGTCGCCCTCGTGCAGCGGCACCGGCGTCGGTCCCGGGGGCGGGCCGGGACGGACCCACGCCCCGGCGTCGAACCCGGGCGGGAGCTCGCGCGGGTCGGAGTCGTCGCTGAGCATGTGGAAGAAGCGCCGGTCGAGGTCGCGGTAGGGACCGGCGGCCTCGAGCAGGGCGCGGGTGTAGTCGAGGTAGGAGGCCCGCACTGCGGGCGCGGCGCCGGCGGCGAGCAGCGCGACGCCGAGCTCGTGGATGGCGACCGCGTCGAACTCGGCGTTGCCGCCGGTGTGGTCGAAGTGGTGGTGGGTGTTCACCGCCTCGACCGACATCCCGACGGCGGCCTCGGCGACCGGCCGGATCGGCGCCACGCCCAGCCCGGTGTCCAGCAGCACGGCCCGGTCCCGGCCCGCGACGAGCCAGCTGTTGACGTGGGTCGGCTCGGCGACGAGCCACACCCCTGCTGAGACCGGCCGGACGTGGAACCAGGAAGCACCAGGGCTCATCGCGGCGCTACGCCTCGGTGAGGATGCGGGGCCCGTCGGGGGTGATCGCGATCGTGTGCTCGACGTGCGCGGCGCGGCTGCCGTCGGCGGTGCGCAGCGTCCAGCCGTCGGGGTCGTGGCGGTAGTCGTCGCTGCCGCCGGCGTGGAGCATCGGCTCGATGGCGATGACGAGCCCGGGCCGGAGCTTGAGGCCCTTGCCGGGGCGGCCCTCGTTGGCGACGTGCGGCGGCTCGTGCATCGCGCGCCCGACGCCGTGCCCGCCGTGGTCGGCGAGCATCCCGTAGCCGGCGGGGCGGGCGACCCCGGCGACCGCGGCGCCGATGTCGCCGAGGGTCTTGCCCGGCCGGGCGGCGGCGATCCCGGCGTAGAGGGCACGCTCGGTGGTGTCGATGAGCGCGAGGTCGGCCGGGTCGGCGGCCTCGGCGGGCCCGACCACGTAGCTGATCGCGGCGTCCCCGCACCAGCCGTCGACGAAGGCGCCGATGTCGACGCTCACCAGATCGCCCTCGGCGAGGCGGTAGGCGCCGGGGATGGCGTGCACGACGGCGTCGTTGACGCTCGCGCAGATCACGCCCGGGTAGGGCGAGGGGGCGAAGTGCGGGTGGTAGTCGAGGAACGCCGGGGTGGCGTCGTGGCTGCGCATGACGTCGTGCGCGGCGGTGTCGAGCTCCTTCAGGGTCACCCCGGGCGCGCTGGCGGCGCGGCAGGCCTCGAGGCAGCGCGCGACGACACGTCCCGCCTCCCGCATCACGTCGATCTCGGCGGGGGTCTTCAGCTCGATGGTCACGTGGCGCCTCACCAGGGCGACATTAGCCCGAGCACGGGGGCGGCGGCAGGGCGCCTGACCAGGAGCGGAGGACCGACGAATCACATCCCTGTAGTTCATCCCCACTGTGGACAACTCCTGGGGACAACTCGCAGAGCCTGTGACCCGGATCGTCCCGTGAGGTCTCGACGGCGGGGGTATCCGCCCCGGACCGCAGGTCCCGAACCCGAGGAGTACCCGTGCCCGCAGGCCGCTTCAGCGGAAAGGTCGTCGTCGTGACCGGGGGCGGCTCCGGCATCGGCGCCGCGACCGCGCACCGCTTCGCCGCCGACGGCGCGACCGTCGTCATCACCGGCCGGTCGTCGGACAAGCTCGAGAAGACCGTCGCCGACGCCCCGGCCGGCTCCACGGTCGTCGCCCGCACCGCGGACACCTCCGACGAGCAGGCGATCACCCAGCTGATCGACGAGGTCGCCCGCGAGCAGGGCCGGCTGGACACGCTCGTCAACAACGCCGCCGTCGCCAGGCCCGGCACCGTCACCGACCTCGACGCCGACACCTGGCGCGAGGTCATGTCGATCGACGTCGACGGTGTCTTCTACGCCTCGAAGGCCGCGCTCCCGCACCTGACGGCGACCCGCGGCAGCATCGTCAACGTCGGGTCGGTCTCCGGCCTCGGCGGCGACTGGGGGATGGCCGCCTACAACGCCGCGAAGGGGGCCGTGGTCA
>JAVXWR010000876.1:0-4327 GCA_032230725.1 Actinomycetota bacterium | reverse complement strand
AGATCCTCACCGAGCCGCGCAACGCGCTGGTGAAGCAGTACCAGAAGCTCTTCGAGATGGACGGGGTCGAGCTCGAGTTCGAGCCGGACGCCCTCGGGGCGATCGCCGACCAGGCCATCCTGCGCGGCACCGGCGCGCGCGGCCTGCGGGCGATCATGGAAGAAGTCCTGAACCCCGTCATGTACGACATCCCCAGCCGCGACGACGTAGCGAAGGTGGTCGTCACCGAGCAGACGGTGAAGAACAACGTGAACCCGACGATCGTGCCGCGCCAGCCGGCCCGTCGCGAGCGCCGCGACAAGTCCGCCTGATCCCTCCGCCCGCAGCCCGGGGGGAGCGCCCCGCGTTCCCCTAGAGGTGGGGGTACAGGGGCGGCCCGGGCTCGGCGAACGGCAGCGCGGGCGGGGCCACGTGCGCCCCGAGGAACGCGATGACCTGCGGGAGGATCGCCCCGATGTAGGTGCCGTCGTGGCGGCCGGGGCTGATGCGGGAGAACTGCGGGCGCGCGAGCGCGATGTAGCGGCGCACCGGCTCGGCGAACGGGTCCCGGTCGCCGCACCAGATCCCGGTCGGGGTGCTCGCGAGCTCGGGATAGAAGCGCAGCGGGTCGTTGGCGGTCCAGTCGGCGGTCCCCGCGAACGGGCGCTTCGCGGCCACCCGCGGATCGAGGAACAGGCCCGGTGACATTGCGGCCACCGCGCGGACCGGGGCGGCCCGCTCGGCGCGCGCCCGCGCGTACATCAGCGCACCGGCGCCGCCCATCGACACGCCGGCGGCGAGCACCGGCACGCCCCGGGCGTCGCGCGCGATCCCGCGCTGGGTCATCCACCCCGGGAGCTCGTCGAGGAGCATGCGCATCGGGTCGTCGCCCGGGCGGAACGCGTGCCAGTAGTTGTCACCGCCGTCGAGGGCGGCCACCACGAACGGCGGGACGCCGGAGGCCCAGGCGGCGCCGAGCGCGTGCCGCATCCCCGGGTCGCCCCACCACAGTGCGTTGGCCCCGAGTCCGTGAAGGCCGACGCAGAGCGGCAGCGTGGCACGGTCCCGGCCGGGTGGAGAGCTCACGACGAGGCGCACCGCGCGGTTCCGGGCCGCCGAGGCCACCCACTCGACGGTGGTGACGGCCAGAGCGGCCTGCGGCGCGCGGACCGGGGCGGGAACGCGCAGCCGGACGGGCGCGGGTGTCTCCACGGAGCCGGCGAGGGACGCGCTCCCGGCCGCCAGCGCCGCGATCCCGGCCGTGGCGGCGCCCCCGGCGAGCAGCTGCCGGCGCGTCAGTCGGCGCATCGGCCCCGCGCACCCCCCACCCGCGCTCCCCCTACCCGTCGTCAGTCGTGGACGCGTTCGTCGTGAACGGCTGTCTCATCGGGCACCGACGTCGATGCCGGTGACCCGGGAGGCCCCCGCGTAGATGTTCATCGAGCGGCCCCGCAGGAATCCGACGAGCGTCATGCCCGCGTCGTCCGCCATCTCGACGGCGAGCGACGAGGGCGCCGACACCGCGGCCAGGGCGGGGACCCCGGCCATCACGGCTTTCTGGGTCAGCTCGAACGACGCCCGCCCCGAGACCATGAGCACCGTACCGGCGGCCGGGACGCCTCCGGTGAGCAGGGCGTGGCCGAGGACCTTGTCGACGGCGTTGTGCCGGCCCACGTCCTCCCGCGCCGCGAGCAGGGTCCCGTCGGCGGTGAACAGGCCGGCGCCGTGCAGCCCGCCGGTCGAGTCGAACACCTTCTGCGCGGCCCGCAGCGCGTCGGGCAGACCGAAGAGCACCTCGGCCGGGATCTCCACCGGGTCCTTCTCGGGGGAGAAGACGGTGCGGGTGCGCACGGCGTCCAGCGAGGCCTTGCCGCAGACGCCGCACGAGGACGTCGTGTAGAAGCGGCGCTCCACCCCGTCGTCGGGCGGCGGGACGCCGGGGGCGAGCGCGAGGTCGAGGACGTTGTAGGTGTTGCGGCCGGTGTCGTCCACCGAGTCGCAGTAGCGCGCGGTCGCGATGTCGTCGGCCGAGGTGATCACGCCCTCGGTCAGCAGGAAGCCGTGCGCGAGCTCGACGTCGTGGCCCGGCGTCCGCATCGTCACCGCGAGCGCCCGGCCGTCCACCCGGAGCTCCAACGGCTCCTCGGCGGCCAGCGCGTCGGGGCGCCGGTTCACGCCCTGCTCGCGCACGCGCACCACCGGGCGCCGCACCGTCACTCGTCCCATGTCGCTCCTACCGCTGGCGGACGCCGTCCATCGTCGCACCGAATGCCCCGGGCCCGCCGTGATCGGGCGCATCGCGCCGGGTGAGGGACCGGACGAGCCGTAGGATCGACGGTGATGCGGTACGAGCCCTGGGCCATCCCCGACGGCATGTCCTCCTCCCCGGAGTCCGACGCCGCCGGCGACACCGACCCCGACGAGATCGCCCAGCTCCTGGCGGCGGCGGGCGGTGACATGACGCCGGGCGGCGCGGCGATGAGCGACGCGCTGGTCCGCACCGGGCCCGACCCGGACGCGGTCCCCGCGGCGGAGCACGACTCCCCGCAGGACCTCGCCGTGCTGCGCGAGGTCGAGGCCGACCTCGACCGGCGCTGGCCCGAGACCCGCATCGAGCCCTCGCTCGACCGGATCCGTGCCCTGTGCGACGTGCTCGGCGAGCCCCAGCGCTCCTACCCGGTGGTCCACGTCGCCGGGACCAACGGCAAGTCCTCGGTCACGCGGATGATCGACGCGCTGCTCACCCGGATCGGGCCGCGCACCGGGCGCTACACCAGCCCGCACCTGCAGCGGGTCACCGAGCGCATCGCCCTCGACGGCCGGTCGATCTCCGCGCGCCGCTACGTCGAGACCTGGCAGGAGATCGCGCCCTACGTCGGCGTGGTCGACAAGGCCCGCGACGCCGTCGACGGCGTCCACTGCTCCAAGTTCGAGGTGCTCACCGCGATGGCCTTCGCCGCCTTCGCCGACGCTCCGGTCGACGTGGCGGTCCTCGAGACCGGGCTCGGCGGGACCTGGGACGCCACGAACGTCGCCGACGCCGCCGTCGCCGCGATCACCCCGATCGGCCTGGACCACCAGAACTACCTCGGCTCGGACATCACCGGGATCGCCCGGGAGAAGGCCGGGATCATCAAGCCCGGCTCCGTGGCGCTGCTCGCCCAGCAGACCCCCGAGGTGGCGCAGGTGCTGCTCGAGCGCGCGGTCGAGGTCGGCGCCGAGGTGGCCCGCGCCGGCGTCGAGTTCGGGGTGGTGGAGCGCTCGGTCGCGGTCGGCGGGCAGCAGCTGCGCCTGCAGGGCCTCGCCGGCGAGTACGACGACATCTACCTGCCGCTCTTCGGCGAGCACCAGGCCGGCAACGCCGCGCTCGCCCTCGCCTCGGTCGAGGCGTTCTTCGGGGCCGGCGCGTCCCGTCGCCTCGACATCGATGCCGTCCGCGACGCCTTCGCCGCGGTGCGCGTCCCCGGCCGGCTCGAGCGGCTGCGCTCCGCGCCCACCGTCGTCGTCGACGCCGCCCACAACCCGCACGGCGCCGCGGCGGCCGCCGCCGCGGTCCGGGCCGAGTTCTCCTTCCGGAAGCTGATCGGCGTCGTCGCGATCATGGGCGACAAGGACGCCGACGGGATCCTCGCCGCCCTCGAGCCGGTTCTCGACGAGATCGTGGTGACGGGGATGTCCTCACCCCGCGCGTTCGATCCCGACGAGCTCGGCGGCCTCGCCGTCGGGCGCTTCGGCTCCGAGCGGGTCGTCGTCGAGACCCGCATGGACGCGGCCCTCGAGACCGCGATCACGATGGCCGAGGAGACCTCCGACGACGACGAGCCCGTCGCCGGGGGCGGGGTGCTGGTCATCGGCTCGGTCGTGGCCGCGGGGGAGGCCCGCACGCTGCTGGGGCGGGAGCCGTCGTGAGCGAGCAGCAGGACGTCGCGCGTCCGCCCGATGCCCACCGGGCCTTCCGCGGACCGGCCAGCGCCTGCCTCGTCCTCGAGGCGATCGCGGTGCCGCTGGTGCTGCCGGTGATGGCCCGCGTCGAGGGCGGGATCACGCCGCTCAAGCTGGCCCTGGTCCTCGTGCTGACCGTCGGGATGATCGTCGGCTGCGTCGTGATCCTGCGCCCGTGGGGCCTCGCCTTCGCCGTCGGGCTGCAGGTGCTCATGCTGCTCGGGTTCGTGCTCTCGGCCTCGCTCGGCCTGATGGGCCTGGTCTTCTGTCTCGTGTGGGGGCTCATGCTCTGGATGCGCCGTGAGGTGATCCGGCGCCAGGCGACCTGGCCCGTCGAGTGACGGCGTGCGCCGCCGCCTCTCCGCCTCGTCCCTGGCTGGAATCGCTAGGCAGTTGATCATGTCTT
>JAVXWR010000855.1:0-7954 GCA_032230725.1 Actinomycetota bacterium | reverse complement strand
GTGGGTCCTCGACGGCGCCAAGCGCTGGATCGGCAACGGCACCTTCGCCGACCTCGTCGTGGTCTGGGCCCGCGATGTCACCTCCGGCTCGGACACCGAGGGCTCGGTGCTCGGCTTCGTCGTGGAGAAGGGCACGCCCGGGTTCACCGCCACCAAGATGGAGGGCAAGCTCGCTCTCCGGACCGTGCAGAACGCGGACCTGACCTTCGAGGGCGCGCGCGTGCCGGAGGCGAACCGGCTGCAGAACGCCCGGTCCTTCAAGGACACCAACCGGGTCCTGCGGGTGACCCGCGGCGGGGTCGCGTGGAACGCCGTCGGCGCCATGATGGGCGTCTACGAGCTGGCCCGCGCCTACGCGCTGGAGCGGGTGCAGTTCGGACAGCCGATCGCGTCCTTCCAGCTGATCCAGGACCACCTCGTGACGATCCTGGGCCGGCTCACCGCGTCCATCGCGATGGCCGTGCGGGTCGCCCAGCTGCAGGACGCCGACCACTTCCGCGACGACCAGGCCGCCCTCGCGAAGCGCGAGTGCACGATCGCCCTGCGCGAGGCCGTCGCGCGCGCCCGCGAGGTGCTCGGCGGCAACGGCATCCTGCTGGAGAACAAGGTCACCCGGTTCTTCAACGACGCCGAGGCGCTCTACTCCTACGAGGGCACCCGCGAGATGAACACGCTCGTGGTCGGCCGCTCGATCACCGGCATCGGCGCGTTCGTCGGGCACGCCCCGGCGCGGAGCTGATGTGTGCGTGGCCGGAATGTGAGCCGGCGCGGCCGAGTTGCCCGGGAGGGGACGACGAGGAGAGCGAGCGCTCATGACGGTGGCACCGGGTCGGTACGGGATCTTCGCGCGAGGCACGAGCCTGTCCCCCGAGGTGGCGGGGACGGTCGAGCGCCTGGGCTACGGCGCCGTGTGGATCGGTGGCAGCCCGCCCGCGGACCTGGAGCACGCCGAGTCCCTCCTCGCCGCGACCGAGCACCTCGTGGTGGCCACGGGCATCGTCAACATGTGGACCTCACCGGCCTCCGAGGTGGCGACCTCCTACACCCGGATCGCCGAGCGCTACCCCGACCGGTTCCTGCTGGGCGTCGGGATCGGGCACCCGGAGGCGATCGGGCAGTACCGCAAGCCCTACGCCACGATCATCGAGTACCTCGACGAGCTCGACGCGGGCGGCGTCCCGGTCGAGGGCCGGGTCCTCGCCGCGCTGGGACCGAAGGTCCTCGCCGTCTCCCGGGACCGCACCGCGGGGGCGCACCCGTACCTGACGACGCCGCGCCATACCCGCGAGGCACGCGAGATCCTCGGCTCCGGCCCGCTGCTGGCCCCGGAGCAGAAGGTCGTCCTGGACACCGACGTCGAGCGGGCGCGCGCCATCGGCCGGGACAAGGTGCGCGACCCCTATATGAAGCTCACGAACTACCGGAACAACCTCCTGCGGACCGGCTTCACCGAGGAAGACCTCGACACCGCGTCGGACGCACTCGTCGACGCACTGGCGATCCACGGCGACGCCGACGCCGTCGCCGCCGGACTCACCGCCCACCTCGACGCCGGCGCGGACCACGTCTGCGCCCAGGTCCTCGTCAGCGACCCGACCGAGTACGTCCCCGCCCTGACCACGCTGGCCCAGACCCTGGACCTGTAGGTCCTGGGCCCAGGGGGATCAGGGCACGATCCGGTCCCGACGCAGCTGGGAGAACAAGCCGTCGAACATCGCCTCGGCACGGATGTGCTCGGTGAACCCCGCTCGTCGAAGCTTCGAGCCGTCGGCGAGGAAGTCGTAGTTCCAGGAGAACACGGCGTCACCGAACCCCCACGACGACACCTGCGCGAACGGCGTCGGACGCAGTCCGTGCTCTGCGACCATGCGGTCCCACAGGGGTTCCTTGTCCGCCATCGCCTCCGACAGCGACATCGGGAGCGTCGCGTCGCTGCGCGTGGTTGCCGCCCACCACCCGAACGATCCCGACCTGGCGGCGTTGGTCGGCGAGCTGGTGATCAAGAGCCCGGAGTTCGCCGAGCTCTGGCACCAGCACCCGATCGGCGCCTGCACGCACGGGACCAAGCGTCTGCGCCACCCCACGGTCGGCGAATGCGAACTGGGCTTCACCGTGCTCACCCCGCCGGACGACTCCGGACACCGGCTCCTGGTGTACGGGGCCGAACCCGACGGCCCCGCGCACGCCGCACTCGCCCTCCTCAACCACTAGGCCGGTGCCGGGCGCCCTGCTCCGATCAGGGGCCTTCAGGGGCGTCCCGGAGCCGTTCGTACGAGAGCCGGCCGCGGGTCAGGGCGATGACGACGAGGGCGGCCACCCCGAAGCCGATGATGAACGGGAAGGTGCTGGACACGGCCTCCGGACCGAACAGGGCACCGAGAGTGCCGCTGAAGGTGTCGATCGACGAGTGCACCAGGACCGCGAGGAGCACGCTCGCGCGGGTGTTGTTGAAGACCCAGCTGATCACGACGGTGAACGTGACCGCGGCCAGCGTGAACAGCACGATCCCCGAGACACCGCCGCCGCCGGAGGACGCCGCCCACGAGGGCACCAGGAACTCGGGCAGGTGCCAGAGCGCCCACAGGACACCCAGCACCAGGGACGCGAGGAGGGGGCCGAGCGAGCGCTGCATCCGGGGCAGGGCGAAGCCCCGCCAGCCGATCTCCTCGAACAACGGCCCGCCCAGCACGGTCACGAGCACGAACGAGACGAGGTAGGAACCCAGGTAGGCGGGGCCACCGAGGCCGCCCCACGACGGCAGGGCACCCGCGTAGGCCATCGTGCCCAGCACCATCACGAGCGGGACCCCGAGCAGGGCGACGACGTACCAGTGCACCCCGACCCGCCACAGCACGAGACGCCCGAGGATGCGCCGGACACCCGCGCGGCCGTCGGTCGCGGCCGCCATGATCAGCCCTGCCAGGGTGGGGCCGGCGAGGATGGCGGCGGCGTTGAGGTAGCCGACCACGCCCGGGTCGATCCGGACCGGCAGCAGCCCTGCTCCGTCCTGCCCCAGGACCCACGGCGACCACACGATCCACGAGAACGCGTAGGCCATGACGAAGAAGGCCGTCAGCGGGTGCCGGGCGAGGAGACCGGGCCGGTCCGATCGCTGTCGGGTCGGTGAGATCGTCATGCCGAGCGCCTTCCGGAGGACCCGCGGCGTCGGGCGCGTGGTCGGCGCCGGGCCGCGCGAGCCGAGGACCAGTCGAGGAGAACGTAAGCAGCACGGGCCACGGTCGGGAAGGGACCTGGGTCCACTGTTATGAGAACGCTGCGTGTCCTGGCCTCCCGTCCGCTTGCGCTCGTCGAGTGATGCAGGGCGGTCGTCGCCTCCCTCGAGAAGCGATTCCGGGGACACACCGTGGCGGGCGTACACGATCGGCGCAGAGGTCGGCCACGGCAGCGGCCGGGCGGGCAGCCAGGGTCGAGGCGCGCGTCCGACGGTTCAGCGCGGCATCGGGGGCTCCCCGCCGCGTCCGGGCTCGCGACGGGCCGACACCGTGCGGTGTCTGATGCGCCAGCCTCGGCTCGTCCGCACCAGCTGGTCGTCGTAGGCGTACCCGGCGGCCGAACCGTCCTCGTGCACCGCGATGCTCTTGGACCACGCCCGCGCGCCGTCGCCGTCCGCCCGGACGACGATGTTGGTGACGTGGAGGGAGAGCGTGCTCCCGGGCCCGATGCGGTGGGCGGCCGCGATGTACGCCTCGAGGCGCGGCCGCTCCGGATCTCCGGTGCGCAGGGGCGCCCGACCGACATCACCGGCGTCGATTTCGAGATCCGGCGTGAACACCTCGCCGAAACGGTCGTAGGCGCCGGCATCGGTGAGGTGGCCGTGGAGTGCGATCACCTCGTGGATCTCGAGTCGGTCGTCGGCGGTCAGGTCCATCCGGGGCTCCCCTCGTATCGACGGCTCCACTGGAGACGGGCGTGGGCCGGCCGCGGCCCGTCGGAGTCCGTCGAGAACTGCGCGCGGGTCACGCCCGGCGGTCTGGATGCCGCCGCGGGCCAGGTCGAGGTCGCCGTCGCGGCGCACGACGACGATGGCGGCGGAACCACACGGGACGTCCGGGTCCCGCTCGTCGTCACCGTCGAGGACCAGCAGCCGCCCCTCGAACGCCGCGTCGGCCTGCGCCGCGCTCACGGCGACGTCCTCGCCGGTGCGGTTGCCGCTGGACAGCACCAGGTGCCCACCGTGGCGCCACGGCAGCGGCCGGACCCGGTCGGTGCACGCGGTGGTCACGCCGACCAGCCCCGACGACGCCGGACGCAGCCAGTCCGGCGTGCGCTCGGTCACCGGGAGGAAGAGGTTGAGCAGCAGGTCGTCCGCCAGTGTCCGGGCCAGGACGACGGCGAGCGGATCGAGCGCGAGCCACGGTGCGACCACGGAGAAGTCGGCGACGCCCGCGCCACCGCCACCAACCGGGCCGCGGCGGCAGCGGTGGCCGCCAGCAGCGCCACCCAGTCCGAGGCGCCGAGGGCATGCAGCGCGTAGTAGGCGACGAGGGGCAGACCGACGTCCACGGCGAGAGCGGTTCGGCGTGAGGGCTTCGCCCGCCTGGAAGCGGCTCTCGACTCGGTGGCGCACACCGACGACCCCGTCGCCGACTGGCGGCCGGCGGCGCCGCCTACTTCGCCAACGGGCTGGCCCACCCGGCGATGTACCGGGCGATGTTCGTGGACCGGCCCCGGACGGCGGCGACGATCCGGGGTCGGCGGTCTTCGTCCGGCTGGTCGAGGCGGTGCGGCGCTGCATCGACGCCGGCCGGTTCCAGCCGGCCGAGCCGACGACGAGCCTGGCCTGGGCCGCCGAGCTCTGGGCGATGCGCCACGGCGTGGTCACGCTGGCCCTCAGCGACCTGCTCCCCCCGGAGCAGGTCTCGTTCCTGCTCGCCGACGGGACCTATCGCCTCGCCGTCGGCTACGGCGACGGCCGGGCCTCCGCCGACGCCTCCGTCGAGCGCGGGCTTCGCTCGTCCGCCGAACCCGAAGCACCCGTCAGCGGCTCACCGATGTGAATCGCCGGTGACGTCGCGGGCCACGAGATCGCCCGCGCAGCGCACCGACCCACCTCAGGGCGCCGTGCCCAGGCGGGTCACGAACGCGTCGGTGAACGCGTCGGCGGCGGATCGGTCGAACACCTCGGTGCGATGGCGCACGCTCACCATCAGCGACTGCCCGACCGTGACGACTCCGATGCCGATGCTGCACGCCCGATCGCACGGCGGGGAGAACCACAACCCGGGTGGGACGTCGCCGTCGAAGGACGGCGGCTCGGCGAGCCGGCCGAGGTTGGAGAGGACGGCCGTGTCGATGAACCGCTCGCCGCCCAGCACCGGCAGGAGTCGCGCCACCAGTCGCTTGATCCCGATGCGGGTCCCGGCTGCCACCTCGAGCAGATCGAACAGCCCGCGCGCCCGGGCCTCGCGACGGTTCTCACGGGTCTGCGCGGCGATCGCGGCCGTCGCCGTGCGCAGGTCGACGCGGTCCGCGGGATGGGTGGAGATCGAGACCATCGACGCGAAGTTGCCGACGACCTCCCAGAACCTCTCCGGCGGACGGAGGTTGACCGGCATCATCACGCCGATGCGACCGCTCCCGGCTCCGGCCGCCCCGTTCCAGCGGTCGACCGTCAGGTGCAGCGCCGCGAGCAGCACATCGTTGACCGACGTCTGCGGAGCACGATCCGTCAGCGCGGGCAGCTCGTCGAGATCCACGACGCGGCACACGAACCCCATTCCCCGAGGTCCGGTCGGCCCGCCACCCGCGAGGCGGGCCGGCGGGTCCAGGGCCTCCCGGACCCGGCGCACGATCTCCCACCGGCGGGGTCCTCGCTCGGTGTGCTCCTCCGGGGCCAGCAGCGCCGCGAGGTCGCGTGCCTCGTGCAGGGGCGAGGGATCGAGCGGATCGTCGACACCGCGGTAGGCGCGCCCGATCGACTGCATCAGCCGCAGCGCTCCCACTCCGTCGGCGACGACGTGGTTGGCCGAGAGCAGCACCACGTCGCGCGTCGCGCACCGCGCGAGCACGACCCGGAACCCCGGCGACGTGCCCAGCCCGATCCGCTCGCCGTGCACCTGCCGGCGCAGCTCCTCCAGCGCGGCCTCGTCGGCGCACCGCGCGAGACGGACCGGGCACACGTCGGCCTCGTCGGCGAACCGCCACCAATAGGTCCGGTCGGAGCGTCGCCACGGCGCCAGCCGGGCCCGCGCGAGCGGGTGGCGACGGGTGCAGGCCAGGACCGCCCGGTGCAACGTGGCCTCGTCGAGCCGCCCGTCGACGGCTGCCTCGACCTGCACGTTCCACGGCGACCGGGCGTCCTGCAGGTGCATGATCATCTCGTCGACCGCGCTGAGGGCCAATGGCGCGGGCACCTCGTGCTCCCTCGACGACACGGGAAGCACCGAGTCCGACACGTGCCGCCTCCTCGCGGGTCGCGAACGAGTTCGCCCGCGGAGGGTACGGCGCGCACACCACGCGGTGTGCGCACCCTCGGGACGAACGACTGAGCCGTGGGCCGATCCGGCCCCGGAAGACGGGAACCGGGCCGGTGTCAGCATCCGGGAGGCGCGCCCCCGGTGCCGTCATTGAACGGGCCCGCGCACGCGGCCACCCGTGGCGTGTGCAGCGCGCCGCCGCCAGGGGTGTCCGGCCCGTTGTTCGTGACGACCGAGAGCTGGTTGACGATGCCTCGCATCTGGTCGGAGTCGATGTCGGGGAACTCGTTCACGGCGGTGGACTGCACGTCGAAGGATCCGGACGGGGCGCCGCCCGACTCGTCGACGACGTAGCCGCCGTAGGCCTTCAGCGCTTCGGCGACCTTGCGGGTGTCAGGCTCCGTGATCCCCGAGAGATCGGTGTCCGGCGGCAGCGCGAGCAGCGCCCCCATGGTGACCTCCGGGTTGTCCCCGCCGTACCGGCCCTGGTACCCCGAGTCGGCCTTCACCGCGGGCCAGCGGAACCCCCCGTGGGCGGTCGAGCAGCTGGTGGTGCAGGGCAGGCTGAACTTCAGGGCGTGCCGGATGGGGGCCGTGCCGGGCAGTTCGCCCTGCCGGATGTCCCCGCCGAGGCCCGAGAGCCCGGAGCCGCCGTGGCACCCCTCGATCCCCTGACCCGTGAGCGGGAGTGGTGCGAAGCCGTACTTCCAGCTCGGGTCGTCCCCGGGCGAGAGCTTCATCGGCTGACCCTGGATGACCGTCTCGTTGTCCGGGGTGTCCAGCAGAAGGGTGGAGCAGTTGTTGAACTTGCCGTTCGCGGAGAGGTCCGGGTCGACGTGCACCGGGCCACCGGGGTCCGCATCGAGCTGCTTGACCGGCGCGTCCGGGTCGACCGAGATGTTCTCGACATCGGGATAGAGTCGCCCGATCTCGGCGTTGAACGGCCGGTACTGCGCCGTCGTGGCCAACGGCAGGTTCCAGATCGAGTCCCACGAGAACGGCTGGGCGTAGACGTCGCGCGCCGGCCCGGGGCCGGGCACGACGGACGCAGCCGGCGGAGGACTGCCGGGCGGGGCGACCGAGCACGCCTGCGCGACCGCCATGGTCGCCACCACGGTGGTCAGGGCCAGCAGCAGGAGTCTGAGCACGTCGCGGCGGCGGGACAACATGATCACGCCGCCATCATCCCCGTGCTGCCCGCCGGGTCCGTCCCCGGCCCGGGATCGTCGGAGCAGACTGTCGACCATGGCCGACTCCGGAGCGCCGCGGGCAGCGACCACGGGCGCCTCGACGGGGTCCGGCCCGACCCGGCAGGAACGCGGAGGCTCCGAGCACCCGGCGGTGCTCGGTCGCGGCGGGACCGGCCTGGCGCTGGGGGCGCTGGGAGTGGTGTTCGGCGACATCGGGACCAGCCCGCTCTACGCGATGCAGACCGTCTTCTCCATCGACGACAACGCCGTGACGCCGTCGCCGACCGACGTGTACGGCGTCGTGTCGCTGATCTTCTGGTCGGTCAC
>JAVXWR010000827.1:0-3654 GCA_032230725.1 Actinomycetota bacterium | reverse complement strand
GACCACGTCGTCCTCGTCCGACCCGCGGACCGCCGCGTGGGCGTAGCCCGCGAACAGCGCAGTGTCGGAGGCGTAGGAGGCCGTCCGCGTCCAGGCGGCCCGCGAGGACACGAGCGCCACGGCCGCCCGCAGCTGGCCGTCGACCTCGTCCGCGACCCGGGCGAGCGCGTCCTCGAGATGGGCGAGCACGGGCAGGTCCGGAGGGGCGTCCACCAGGTGCGGCGGCCCGCCGAGGCTCGCGACGGCCATCATCTCGGCCATGGCTCGGCGACGGCCGAGGGCGGCCACGAACCGGGCGGTCAGGGCGTCCACGGCCGGGCCCGGGTTCGTCACGGCGGGGTCGGCCGGTAGAGGATCGAGCGGGTGTTCTCCTCGGTGTAGTACGCCTCCATCTCGGCCGGCGTCATGTCGTCGGTGGTACGTGTCGCCATCTGGGCGATCGAGGGCAGGTCGTCCTCCGGCCACGTCTCCGGCTCCCAGAGACCCGCCCGCAGGAAGGCCTTGGCGCAGTGGGTGAAGACCTCCTCGACGCCGACCTCGAGCACCAGCCGGGGGACGTGGCCCTTGTGCCGGAGCGTCTCCGCGTAGGACGGGTCGAGCAGGATGCGGGCGGTGCCGTTGACGCGCAGCGTGTCGGTGCGCCGGGGCACGAGGAAGATCAGCCCGACGCGCGGGTTCTCGAGGATGTTGAGGAACCCGTCGACGCGGCGGTTCCCGGGCCGGTCGGGCAGCACCAGCGTGTGGTCGTCGAGCACGTGCACCGAGCCCGCCGGGTCGCCCTTGGGGGAGACGTCGAGCGAGCCGTCGCCGCCCGCCGTCGCGATCATCTGGAAGGGACTGCGCGCGATGAAGGCGCGGTCGGTGTCGTCGAGGCGGTCGCGCTGCTTGACGACGGCGCGGCGCACCGGCTCCCCGACGACCTCGCGGAGCTGCTCGACGTTGGTGATCTCGGTTCCGGCCGTACGGTCCACCGGTCGATGGTAGGCCGTTAGGCCAACGCCTTCTCCAGGCTGCGGGCGGCGGCGAGCAGGTCGTTCGCCCAGCGTGGGCCCGGCCTGCGCCCGATGCGGTCCACCGGACCCGACACCGAGACCGCCGCCACCACGTCGCCGTCGGGACCCCGGACGGGCGCCGACACGCTCGCCACCCCGGCCTCCCGCTCCGCGACGCTCTGGGCCCAGCCGCGGCGACGGACCTCCGCGAGCAGGTCGGCACCGAACACCTCGACCGGCGTCCGCCCGTCGACGAGGGCCACGTCGGGCTCCGACCAGGCGGCGAGCACCCGCGCCCCCGAGCCCGCCGTCATCGGCAGCCGCACCCCGACCGGCACCGTGTCGCGCAGGCCCGACGCCGGCTCGGAGGCCGCGACGCACACCCGGGACTCGCCCTCGCGGCGGTAGAGCTGGACGCTCTCGCCGGTGAGGTCGCGCAGCGTGGGCAGGACCTCCTCGGCGGCGGTCAGCAGCGGGTCGTGGTGGCCGTGCGCGAGCTCGGCCAGGGCGGGACCGGGCCGCCAGCGCCCGTCCGCGTCGCGCTCCAGGAGGCGGTGGGTCTCGAGGCCGACGGCGAGGCGGTGCGCGGTGGCACGCGGGAGCCCGGTGCGCTCGCACAGCTCACCCAGACCGCAGGGGGCGACCGCCGCGGCGCGCAGCACCCCCACCGCCTTGTCGAGCACGCCGATTCCGCTAGTCTGTCCCACGAGACGACACACTAGTCCCACTCTGTGAGATGTTCTACGGGGTGGGGAACTCAAGAGGTGAGACGGTGGGACGCACACTCGCGGAGAAGGTCTGGGACCAGCACGTGGTCCGAGCAGGGGGAGAGGCCCCGGGAGGCAGCTCTGAGCCGGACCTCCTCTACATCGACCTCCACCTCGTGCACGAGGTGACGAGCCCGCAGGCCTTCGACGGACTCCGTCTCGCCGGCCGGCCGGTCCGTCGTCCCGACCTGACGATCGCCACCGAGGACCACAACGTCCCGACGATCGACATCCTGGCGCCCATCGCGGACGAGACCTCGGCGACGCAGGTGGCCACCCTGCGCAAGAACGTCGAGGAGTTCGGCGTCCGGCTGTTCTCGATCGGTGACCGCAACCAGGGGATCGTCCACATGATCGGGCCGGAGCTGGGGCTCACCCAGCCCGGCACCACCGTCGTCTGCGGCGACTCCCACACCTCCACCCACGGCGCGTTCGGCGCGCTCGCGTTCGGCATCGGCACCTCCGAGGTCGAGCACGTGCTCGCCACCCAGACGCTGCCGCTGCGTCCGTTCAAGACCATGGCCGTCGAGATCGAGGGCCGGCTGCGCCACGGGGTGACCAGCAAGGACGTCATCCTCGCGGTCATCGCGCAGATCGGCACCGGCGGCGCCGCGGGCTACGTCATGGAGTACCGCGGCGAGGCGGTGCGCGCCATGTCGATGGAGGCGCGCATGACGATGTGCAACATGTCGATCGAGGCGGGCGGCCGTGCGGGAATGGTGGCCCCGGACGAGACCACCCTCGAGTACCTGAAGGGCCGCCCGCACTCCCCGCAGGGCGACGAGTGGGACGCCGCGGTCAAGGCATGGCGCGAGCTGCGCACCGACGACGACGCCGAGTTCGACACCGTCGTGCACATCGACGCCGCGTCACTCACACCGTTCGTCACCTGGGGGACCAACCCCGGCCAGGGCCTGCCGCTCGACGAGGCGGTGCCCGACCCCGAGGACATCCCCGACGAGGACACGGCCGCGTCGGCCCGCAAGGCCCTGGCCTACATGGACCTGACGCCGGGCACGAAGCTGCGCGACATCGCCGTCGACACCGTCTTCCTCGGCTCGTGCACCAACGCCCGCATCGAGGACCTGCGCGCCGCCGCCGACGTCATCCGCGGCAACCACGTGGCCGACTCGGTGCGGATGCTCGTCGTGCCCGGGTCCATGAAGGTGAAGGCGCAGGCCGAGGAGGAGGGCCTCGACGCGGTCTTCACCGAGGCCGGGGCCGAGTGGCGCTCGGCCGGGTGCTCGATGTGCCTGGGCATGAACGCCGACCAGCTCGAGCCGGGGCAGCGCTGCGCGTCGACGTCGAACCGCAACTTCGAGGGCCGGCAGGGCAAGGGCGGCCGGACCCACCTCGTGTCGCCGCTCGTCGCCGCCGCCACCGCCGTCCGGGGCACGCTGTCCTCGCCCGAGGACCTGACGCCGTCCGTGCTGACGACGGCCTGAGGGGACACGACATGGAGAAGTTCTCGACGCACACCGGCATCGGGACCCCGTTGCGGGTGTCGAACGTCGACACCGACCAGATCATCCCGGCCGTCTACCTCAAGCGCGTCACGCGGACGGGCTTCGAGGACGGCCTGTTCGCCTCGTGGCGCGCGGACCCCTCGTTCGTGCTCAACACCGAGCCCTACAGCCACGGCTCGGTGCTCGTGGCCGGCTCGGACTTCGGGACGGGGTCGTCGCGGGAGCACGCCGTCTGGGCGCTGCTCGACTACGGGTTCCGCGTGGTGATCTCCTCGCGCTTCGGTGAGATCTTCAAGGGAAACTCGTCGAAGGCGGGTCTGCTGGCGGCCACGGTCGAGCACTCCGACGTCGAGCTGCTGTGGAAGAAGATCGAGTCGCGGCCTGGCATGGAACTCACCGTCGATCTGCAGGCCAAGACGGTGACGGCCG
>JAVXWR010000797.1:0-9124 GCA_032230725.1 Actinomycetota bacterium | reverse complement strand
CCGCCGCCGCGCCGGACACGGTGGTCGCGGCGCAGGCCCGCGAGGTCGTGCTGCCCGCGGTCGCGGGCTCGGAGTCCTCCGGCCTCGCGGGCCTGACCGCGCGCCCGTGGGGCACCCAGGTGTCGCTGACCTGCGTCTACGAGGGCGCCCCGCACCCCCCGCCACCGCCCGACGCGCCGCGGACCACCTACGTGCTGGTGGTCCGCAGCGCCGACGGGCGACTCGAGCAGATCGCGAGCTGGAGCCCCCCGCCCGGCCAGGACGTGCACGTCGCCGCCTCGACCGACCTCCCGGCCGACCGGGTGTCGGGCCTGGAGGTCCGCACCGCGGCGGGTGCGGTCGTCATGCGGTCGTAGGCGGGTGCCTACTGCGCGAACGGCACCGGCGCCGCCGGGGCGTCCGTAGCCCGGGCGGCCTCGGATCCCGCGGCGGGACGCCACAGCCCCCTTCGGCCGAGCTCGGCCAGCGGGCCCTCACCGACCCAGTAGGCCTCCTCGAGGTGCGGGTGACCGGAGAGCACGAACTCGGTGATGCCCAGCGCGTGGTACTCGGCGATCCGGTCGGCGACCTCGGTGTGGCTCCCGACGAGGGCCGTGCCCGCACCACCGCGGACGAGCCCGACGCCCGCCCACAGGTTGGGGGAGACCTCGAGGTCGGCGGCGGTCTTCGTCCCTCCGGAGTGCAGGGAGCGCATCCGCTGCTGGCCGACCGACTCGCTCTTCGAGAGGCCGGACTGGATCTGTTCGATCATGTCCTGCGGGATCCCGCGCAGCAGTTCCTCGGCCTGGGCCCAAGCGGCGTCGGCGGTGTCCCGGGTGATCACGTGCAGCCGCATGCCGAACCGCACCTCACGACCCTGTGCGGCGGCGAGGCCCCGGATCCACTCGATCTTCTCCGCGACCTGCTCGGGCGGCTCGCCCCAGGTGAGGTAGACGTCGACGTGCTTCGCGGCGACGTCGCCCGCGGCGGGGGAGGAGCCGCCGAAGTAGATCGGCGGGACCGGGTCGGGCACGCGCTCCAGGACGGCGTCCTCGACGTGGACCTGTTGGCCGTCGAGCGTGACGTGCTCGCCCTCCCACAGCCGGCGGACGACGTCGAGGAACTCCCCGGTGCGGGTGTAGCGCTCGTCCTTGCTCAGGAAGTCGCCGTACGCGCGCTGCTCGGTGGGTTCGCCGCCGGTGACGACGTTGACGAGCAGCCGCCCGCCCGAGTGCCGCTGGAAGGTGGCGCCCATCTGCGCCGCGACCGTGGGGGAGACCCCGCCGGGCCGGAACGCCACGAGGAACTTCAGGCGCTCGCTCTCGGCGGCCAGCATCGCCGTCGTGAGCCAGGCGTCCTCGCACCACGCACCGGTCGGGGTGAGGGCGCCTTCGAACCCGACGGTCTCGGCGGCACGCGCGATCTGGGCGAGGTAGCCCAGCGATGCCTCGCGCGGTGCCCCGGCGGCGGTCGCGGGGATGCCGTGCCCGCCGCCGACGAGACCGCGGGAGTCGCCGTAGGTGGGCAGGAACCAGTGGGCGGTCAGCGGCGGCGTGCCGCCGGAGGCCCCCGTCGCCGTGTCCGGGGCGGAGGTGATCGTCGGTGTGGCCATGGTGGTGCGGGTCCTTCTGACGACGTCGGGTGAGCGGACGCGGTCAGGGACGACAGCCGATCGAGGTGACACGACGCAGGTCGACGTGGCGCCGCCGAGTGAGCAGGCGTCCGACGTCGACGGGGGTCACAGCTCCCGATCCTGCGGGTTGCCGGCGCGATCGACAACCGGGCGGGAGCCGGGTCACGCCGTGGTGCTGTGCCCCCTCGCGGCGCTGGGTGACGCCGGGCGCGTCGTTGATCGACCTCCATGGAGCGGAATGCCCAACATCTGGGGCACTTTCCTCCACGGAGGTCGATCATGGTGCGATCGGCGGTCCCTGTCGTCCCGCCGACCGCCCCGGAGATCCCGTCCCTCGATGGCCGGGCGGGAGGCCGCCGTGTATCAAGGCGGCATGGCCAACCCGATCGATCGTGCACGTCCGGCGGTCCTGCGGTGAGCGTTCCGGTCGCCCAGGGAACCGAGATGGTCATCCACGGTCGGCAGCTGCGGCGGGACCGCGCGCTGATCATGGCCATCGTCAACCGCACCCCGGACTCGTTCTACGACCAGGGCGCGACGTGGCACCCCGAGGCCGCCCAGGCTGCGATCGAGCACGCCGTGGCGGCCGGGGCGGACGTCGTCGACCTCGGGGGTGTCCCGGCCAGCCCCGGCCCGATCGTCACCGTCGCCGAGGAGATCGACCGGGTCCGGCCGACCGTGGTGTGGGCGCGGGAACGCTTCCCGGAGCTGACCCTGTCGATCGACACCTACCGTGCCGAGGTCGTCGAGGCGCTCCTGGCCGCCGGGGCCGACCTGGTCAACGACAGCTGGGCGGGCTGGGACGACGCGATCCTCCCCGTCACCGCGCGCTACGGCGCCGGGTACGTCTGCGCCCACACCGGCGGGCTGACCCCGCGCACCGACCCGGTCCGGCCCCGCTACACCGACGTGATGGGCGACGTGATCGCGGTGACGACCGCGCTCGCCGAGCGGGCGGTGGCGGCCGGCGTCCCGCCCGAGGGCATCCTGCTCGACCCGACGATCGACTTCGGGAAGAACACCCCCCAGAGCCTCGAGGTGCTGCGGACCATGCCGCGGCTCATCGCGACGGGCTGGCCGGTGCTGCTCGCGATGTCGAACAAGGGCGTGGTGGGGGAGACCCTCGACGTCCCGCTCGAGGGCCGGCTCACCGGCACCCTCGCCGCGACCGCGCTGGCCGCCGCGCAGGGCGTCGCGATGGTCCGCGCCCACCAGGTCGAGGAGACCCGCCAGACCGTGGAGATGGTCGCGAGCGTCCTCGGGCAGCGCCCGCCCGCCAACGCCCAGCGGTGGATGGACTGATGCACCAGGTCTGGCCGCTGCCGGCCCGGCCCATCGACGACGGGGACGATGCCGCCCTCGAGACGCTCTACCGCTACCCGGCGAGCGAGGCCGGGAGCCGCTGGCTCGCCGTCAACTTCGTCAGCTCCCTCGACGGCGGGATCGAGATCGACGGGCGCAGCCGCGGGCTCTCGACCCCCGCCGACCGCCGCGTCTTCGCGCTCGGCCACGACCTCGCCGACGTCGTCCTGCTCGGGTCCGGAACCGCGCTCGCCGAGGCCTACCCGGGCCTGCGTCCCGGCGCCGCGGCCGCCGACCGCCGCCGCCGGCACGGGCTCGCCGAGGTGCCCCCGCTCGCCGTCGTGACCTCGGGGTCACTCCCCGCGGACGCCCCGAGCGTGGTCGATGTCGCCGTCCCGACGATCGTCGTCACCTCCGCGGCCGCGCCCACCGAGAAGCAGGAGGCCTGGCGTGCGGCCGGGGCCCGGGTGCTGCTCGCCGGCGAGGAGTCCGTCGACCTGGCCGCGGCCGTCCGCCGGCTCGCCGACGACGGGTACCGCCGGATCGACTGCGAGGGCGGGCCGGGGCTCGTCGGGTCCCTGCTCCACGCCGACCTCGTCGACGAGATGCGCCTGTCCATCGCGCCCCTGGCGGTGGCCGGGCGGGCGGGCCGGGTCGCCACGAGCGCCGATCCGCTCGACGCGCCGCGCGGGTTCGCGGTCGCCTCCCTGCTCGTCGACGACGACGGGACCCTGCTCATCCGCTACGTCCGCCGCGACGCGTTGGAGTAGACCCGCGTCGGGGAGACCAGGACGGCGGAACGGCGTTCGCGCGCCATCGCGGCGTCGAACTCGTCCCAGTCGTCGTGGGTGCCGCCGGCCGCGGTGAAGATGTCCCGCAGCAGACCGGGGATCCGGTCCTCGGGCACCCCGGGCAGCGGATCGTCCGGCCCGACGATCTCGACGGTCCCCTCGACGGTGGCCCAGCGCCAGCCCGAGCGGGCCGTCACCGTCGTCCACGGCCGCGCCCGCAGGTTGCCGAGCTTGGCGCGCCCGTAGGTGACGAAACCGAGGACCTCCGCGCCGGTGACGGGGTGCGGGAGCGGGCCCGCGTTGACCAGGGAGGACTGGATCGAGCCGTCGCCCCGCGCGGTGGCCACCACGACGAGACCGTTCTCGCCCGCACTCAGGGCGGTCAGATCGGAGAGCTCCATCCCGACAGTCTGCGCCCCGGGACCGACCGCCTCAGTCGACGACGTCGTCCACGAGGCGCTCGGCGTGGTAGTCGTTCGCGATGGCCTCGGCGGCGAGGAACGCGGCGATCTCGGCCGCCTCGTGGGCCCCGTCGGCGGCGCCGGAGGCCGCGTACTCGGGTGTCGCCGCAGCGTCGTCCGGTCCGGTCATGTCGAGTCCCTTCGTCCTACCGAGGTGCCAGTCCACGCGATGCGGTGGTGGCCCGCATCGGCCGTTCGACTGCACCTGCGGCCTCTCACGGTCGACCGAATCGTCGGCGGTAGTCCCCGGGCGTGATCCCGAGGACCCGGTGGAAGTGCCGGTGCAGGTGGCTCTGGTCGGCGAACCCGGTCTCCACGGCCGCCTCGGCGACCGTGCGCCCGGCCTCGAGCAGGCGGCGCGCAGCCCGGACGCGGTACCCGATCTGGAGCGCGTGCGGGGCCAGACCGGTGCGGTCGCGGACGAGGCGGATGAGGCGGAACCGCCCCACGCCCGCGGCGGCGGCCAGCTCCTCGAGGCCGACGTTGTGGCCGGCCCGCTCGGCGAGGTACTCGCGCGTGAGCCGCAGCGCGCGGTCGTCGCGCTCGAGCCGCGGGCGGGGGACGGGTCGACGCGCCGACGAATGCGCGATCAGCCGGGTCAGCCACGCCGCGAGGTGCTCGTCGCGCTCGAGCCGGGTCGTGGAGCGCTCCAGGGCCGCGTGCCACCGGACGAACTCGCCGGCCAGGGCGGCGTCGCTGATCACGGGCTCGGGGAAGGCCAGCCCGGCGGGCAGGCCGGTGTCCTCGTCCCCGGCCAGGGCGGCGAGGTGGGCGGTCTCGACGACCACGAGCCGCGCCCGCCACGGGCGGTCGTCCTCCGCGGCGCCGTCGTGGGGCTGCGAGGGGTCCCAGGCCACCAGGTCGCCCGGGCGGACCAGGCGGCGCTCCCGCCCCCGTCGCGCGCGCATCGGAGCCCCGGCGACCACGCCGATGACGTACTCGCCGCGCGGGTCGACGGCGTAGCGGACGGTCCGGCCGGACATCAGCAGGAGCCGCTCCTGGTCCGGCGGGCGCCACAGGCGCACCTGCTCGTCCGTCACGCCGACGAGCGTAGGCAGCCTGCACGAACGTTCAAGACCGGACGCCGAGGAACCACGCACGCTCGACGCATGCGCTACCGACTCCTCGGCCGCAGCGGACTGCGGGTCTCCGAACTCTTCCTGGGCGCCATGACCTTCGCCGACGGATTCGTCCACGGCGCCGACCGCACGGAGGCCGCACGCCTCGTCGACACCTATGTCGACGCCGGCGGGAACGTCGTCGACACCGCGGTCAACTACCGGGACGGCGCCAGCGAGGAGATCGTGGGCGAGGTCCTCGCGGGGCGCCGGGACCGGTTCGTCGTCGCCACCAAGTACGGCGTCACCCGCGACCGGGGGGACCCCAACGCCGCCGGCAGCCACCGCAAGAACCTGCGGCTGTCGCTGGAGACGAGTCTGCGGCGGCTGCGCACGGACTACATCGACCTCTACTACGTGCACCTGTGGGACCACCTCACCCCGGTCGAGGAGACGATGCGGGCCCTCGACGACGCCGTGCGCGCCGGGAAGGTCCTGCACCTCGGGGTCTCGGACACCCCGGCCTGGGTGGTGGCCCGCGCCAACACCCTCGTCGAGGGCCGGGGCGGCACGCCCTTCGTGGTGCTGCAGGCGCGCTACGGCCTGCTCAGCCGCGACGCCGAGCGGGATCTACTCCCGGCCGCGGAGGCCCTCGGGATGAGCGTCGCCGCCTGGTCGCCGCTGGGCGGGGGAGTGCTCTCGGGGTCGTTCACCCGCTCCGACGGGCCGTCGGGGCACCCCACCCGGGTCGCTGCCGGCTCGATCAGCGAGCGCGACCTCGGCGTCGCCCGGGCGGTCCAGGAGGTCGCCGACGGGCTCGGCACCTCCCCGTCGCGGGTCGCGCTCGCGTGGACGACGGCGCGCTCCCGCGCCGTGCACCCGATCGTGGGCGCCCGCCGGCTCGAGCAGCTCCTCGACAACCTCGGCGCCGCCGACCTCACGCTGCCCTCGGACGCGCTGGCACGGCTCGATGCCGCCGGCGAGTTCGACGTCGGCTTCCCACACGACTTCATCCGCGACATGCAGGGGTTCGTCTCCGGGGAGGCGGGCGCGCTGGTCGACCCGTGACGGGGTGGTCAGGCGGGCTGGGTCGGCCGCGGATTCCGCTCCGGGACCGGGGCCGCGCAGGGCGCTAGTAGTAGGGCTTGTGGGGGATCGCCGCGTCGTTGAGCTGCTGCTCGACGTCCACCCAGATCGCCCCGTCCTCGATCTTGCAGGCGTACGTCGGGATGGGGTCGACGGCCGGCACGCCGGTCGGCACGCCGGTGTGCAGGTCGAACCGGGAGTTGTGCGCGGGACAGATCAGGCTGTCGTCCTCCTGCAGGTAGCCCTCGTTCAACGGCTGCTGCTGGTGGGTGCACGTGTTGTGCACCGCGACCGCCTCGTCCTCGTACAGCCGGACCACGCAGATCGGCTCGCCGAGGTGCACGAGCAACATGTCGCCCTCCTCGAGCTGGTCGAGGTCGGCTACCGCTTCCCAGGCCATGGTCTCTCCTCTCAGGTCGACTTCCGCCGGCTTCGTGGCGCACTGCCCCGGACCTCGACCCACCCGTTGCGGACGCGGGCGGGCAGGACCGGCTGCGGGTGGTGGGCGGGCCCGCGGACGATCGAGCCGTCGCGCAGGTCGAACGCGGAGCGGTGCAGCGGGCAGACGATCGCGCAGTTCTCGACCTCGCCGCGGGAGAGCAGCGCGCCCGCGTGGCTGCACACGTCGTCGAGCGCGTGCACCTCGCCGTCGCGCCGGTAGAGCAGCACGGCCCGGCCCTCGACCTCACGTCCGACCGGCGTGGCCTCCGGCAGGTCCCCGTCCTCGATCGCCCGCACCCAGCGGGACGGCCCGGTCGTCGTCGCGACCCGGTTGACCATGACCGCGCGGCCCTGCACCAGGTGGCCGCCGACGAAGCCCGCGGCGGCCATGACCCCGAGGCTGCCCGCACCGAGGGTGGCCGCGGTGCCGCGGCGACCCGACAGGCGGGCGGCCAGCGAGGCGCCCTGCAGCACCATCCCGGCGGCGTTGAGCAGCCCGTGGAAGAGGCCGACCCGGCGGTCCTCGCCGTCACTGACGTTCCAGTCCGCGACCCCGGTGGCCGCCGTGGCCCCGGAGGCCAGCAGCCCGGCCGCGCTGAGGGTCGCGGCCGGGCCGAGGCGCCCGCCGTCCCCGGGGGCGTCCTCGCCGGCGAGGTCGAGCACGAGGATGCTCGACCAGAGCCCGATCGGCAGGTCGCTCAGCGCCGGGTGCAACGAGTGCCCCACCCAGCGACCGCCGTGCATGAGCTCGAGCAGCAGGTTGTCCCGGTGGCGGTCGTAGACCGGGTCCACGGCGGCGGTCACCCGGTCGTTGAGGTCCTGCAGCCACGACCACCGCCCGACGGCGGCGAGGGCGTCCCGGTGCCAGGTCGTCGACCAGTGGCCCCGGCCCTCCGTGGTGGAGGACTCCACCTCGGTGCTCGACATCGACGGCCCTCCGTTCCGGCCACCGCACGCGGCCGTGGGAACGATCTCACCTCCGCTGTGACCTGCGCCATAGCCGACCGGCCGACTGCCTCAGGTTGGGACGGTGCGACCGCCGTCGTCTCCCCGCGGTCGTCCGCCGGGGCCCGGTGCCGGCCGGCGCTGCGCCGCCTGCCGATCGCCCCGGGAGCCACGTTAAGGTTCCGCGCGGTAGCGCTTCACCCGGACGGCGCCCGCCGTCGACGGGCAGAGGAGGTGCCGTGGAACGGATGATCGACGAGTCCTCGGCGCCGATGTCCGTCCTGCTGGTGGAGGACGACGACGCGGACGCCCTGCTCGTCGCGGAGCACTTCGCGGACGTCGAGGCGGTCAGCGGGCTGACCGTCACGCTGAAGCGCGTGCGCTCCGTGGCCGAGGTCAGCGCGCACGCGGTCGGCTCGGCGGACTGTGTGCTGCTCGACCTCGCCCTCCCCGACGCGCACGGCCTCGACGCGCTGTCGCGGGTGCTGCGGGCCGGGGACGGGCCCGCCGTCGTCGTGCTCACCGGGCGGCACGACGAAGCGCTGGGCATCCAGGCCGTCGCCGCCGGCGCGCAGGACTACCTGCTCAAGGACGCCGTCGACGGCGCGGCCCTCACGCGGGCCCTGCGCTACGCCGCGGAGCGGGTGCGCGGGGAACGGGTCCGTCGCCAGCTCTGGGACGCCCAGGTCCGCGCGGACGAGAACGTGCGCCTCGAGCGGGGCCTCCTCCCGACTCCGCTGCTGACCAACCCGGACATCCTCGTCGCGGTGCGCTACCAACCCGGCGGGGAGCGCGGCCTGCTCGGCGGCGACTTCTACGACACGATCGAGAGCGCCGACGGCACGCTGCACGTCGTCATCGGCGACGTGTGCGGGCACGGCCCGGACGAGGCCGCCCTCGGGGTGAACCTGCGGATCGCGTGGCGGGCGATGGTCCTCAACGGCGCGGACGACGACCAGCTCCTGCCGACCCTGAGCCGCCTGCTGGTCCACGAGCGCGAACGGACCGGCATCTTCGCGACCCTCGCGCTGCTGACCATCGACCCGCGGCTGCGGTGCGCGCGCCTCCGGCTGGCCGGGCACCCGGCCCCGATCCTCGTGCCCCCCGACCATGCCGCGCGCCCGCTGCCGACGACCCGGTTGGGCCGCCCGATCGGCATCGTCCTCGACGACCACTGGGGGGTCCTCGACGTCGCCCTGCCCGCCCGGTGGGCGCTCCTGCTCTACACCGACGGCCTGGTGGAGGGCCGCCCGCACCTGGCGTCGGCCGTCGACGAGGCCGACGAGCACGTGCTCGACACCGAGGGCCTGCTCACCGTGCTGGACGAGTGCATCGCCGCGGGTCACACCGACGCCCCCGAGGAGAACCCCGTCACCAAGACATCGGACCCCGACGGCACGGTCCCGCCCTGGCACGGCGAGCCCGACC
>JAVXWR010000794.1:0-5194 GCA_032230725.1 Actinomycetota bacterium | reverse complement strand
TGCACTCCAATTCCGGAAGAGCCACTATGACGTCGGTGTCACTGGCAAGTAGCGCACGGTGGCTTGCCCGACGACGTGTGAACCATCGCCGCATCTTCCACGGTCCGCTCAACGCAAGTCATCGCCTCGCACGCGGGAGTACACGTCTTCTGTCATGGATCTCCAGGCGACCCACGCGGACCATGAAGGCCTGCAGGGTCCGCAGGATTCGACATGCGACAACCGGTTCGTAAGAACCACGCCGCTGAAGTCCTTGGACGTCAAGGCGCTCGCCGTCGGCGCCTCCGCTGAGGGGCGGTCAGTCCGCGGCGGCCCCCCGGGCCGCCGCGGACGAGGAGCAGCGTGGTGCTCGCGCGCACGTAAATCAGACCGTGGCCGCGAGGAACCGGAAAACGTTGTCGAGATGGTAGGTGCCCTCGGGACGGCGGTAGGTGGCGAAGGCGCCGGCGAGGGCATGGCGCACGGCGGTCTCGCCGGCGTGCTCGATGGCCATCCGAGCGGGACCAGAGGAGGTCTGAATGCGCACCGCGGTCGGCAGATCGGGGTAGATCAGTGGTGTGTCGACCTCACCGGCCCGGTCGAGTTCCATACCGGCGGCCCGCATCTGGTCCTCGGGGGTGAGCTCGAGTGTGATGGGCGCCGCGGGTGCGGGGGGAAGCAGCTGGCCGATCGCGGCGAGGCAGGTGCCGAGCTGGCAGCGATCGGGGTCGCCCCAGACGACGAGTCCCACGGTGCCGCCGGGACGGGTGACCCGTTTGGCTTCGCGCAACGCGGCGACCGGGTCGGCGGCGAACCCGACCGAGTTGAACGCGGTGACCACGTCGAACGCGCCGTCGGAGTAGGGCAACGCCTCGAGGTCACCCTGACGCAGGTCGGCGCGAGGCACCCGCTCACGGGCCACACCGAGCAGGCCGTCGGAGGCATCGATCCCCGCGACGGTGGCGCCTCGAGCAGCAGCGGCGCCCAGCGCGACTCCCGCTCCGCAGCCGGCGTCGAGCAACCGGATGCCGGACGTGACGCCGACGGCCTCGAACAGCGCCTCGTAGAACGGCATGCACATCAATTCGTTGTCGGCCCAGTCGTGGGGCGCCGCACCCCAGAGTTTGCCCTGCACATCGGCTGATCCCATGATCGTCTCCGCTTCGGTCGGGGTGATACGGAGAGGATGCGAGCAGCGCGGAGGCAGGCACATCGGTAAAGCCACGTAGGGCCCGTCCAGGTCGGGTCTCTACGTGCTAGCGCGGACCATGGCCGCGAGCTGGGTGCGCGAGCGCGCCCCGGCCTTGCGCAGCAGGCTCTCCACGTGTTTCTCCACCGTCCGGGGAGACAGGTGTAGGCGGGTGGCGATCTCCTTGTTGGCCAGGCCTTCGGCCAGCAGCGCAAGCACTTCGGCCTCTCGAGCGGTCGTCCCGACCGGAGAGGACCGCTCGGGCTCGCCGAGCAGCCGGGCGCAACGGCGAGCCAGGTGATCGAGTCGGTGGGCGACGAGGCAGTCGCGGGCCTGGCGCAGCCATTGCTCCGGTTCGCCCCACCCATCGCGCAGTGCCGCCTCAGCGACCAGCACCCGACCGAGGTGCTGCCAGGTGGGGAAGTAGGCCAGGTCGGCGTCGCCGACCTCGACGTGAGCCGCGGAGCGGGCCAGCACTGCGTGGGTGTAGGCAAGGTAGCCGCGATTGACCCGGTTGACCGCCACCCCTGATCGGCGTACCTGTTCGAAGGCCTCGGGCGCATCCGGCCGGTCCGTGACGGCGACGACCAGCGGCCAGAGTCCCCGGTAGGGCCCCGGTGGACTGTGCTCGACGGTATGTAGGGCGGCCAGCCCACGGTCGAGAGCCCGGAGCGCGTCGGCCTGCTCACCCCAGAGCAGCTCGAGCATCCCGAACCCGCCGGCCACCGTGAGCCCGTCGACCTCGACATCACCCGGGGCTGCGCGTCGGGCGCGGGCCGCGGCCTCGGACACAGCAGGCCGATCACCGAGTAGCGCCTGGACACACACGTCGAACACGTAGGTGTAGGCGTGGAGCCGGCCGAGGCGAAGGGGTTCGGTCACACCGCGGGCCAGGCTGATGTGCCGCAGCGCGGCATCCACGTCGAACTGCTGCAGATAAGCCCCAGCGAGTTGGATATCGAGGACCGCGAGGGTGCTCAGGGCACCCAGCTCCTCGGCGACGGCCCGCGCGGCGAGCAGTTGCTCGCTGCCGCCGTGGTCGAGCATGTCGATCGTGCCCAGCTCGTGCAGGGCCCGCAGCCGCCGCACCGGCAACGCGGCCCGTTCAGCCAGTTCGTAAGCCAGGGCGAACGCCGCGCGGGCGGCGTCGAGGTCGTGCACCCGGTGGCTGCGCCCGGTCAGCTCCCACGCGTGGCACACCACATCGGGCGCACCTTGCGGGTCCACCATCTCCAGCGCCTCCCGCGCACGCCGGCGGGCCGCGGACAGGTCGTCGGCGGCGAGGGCCACCTCGCCCTGCAACACCCGCAGCTCGGCGAGCAGCTCCGAGTCAGCGCCTCCCGGCTCCGCGGCCAGCAGCTCACCGGCCGCATCCAAGTGGACTACAGCTGAGGGCCACCGGGTCGCCGCCACCGCCGCGCGCCCCAGCTCGACCCGGACCCGCGGGCCTGCTCCGAGCTGAGCGAGCAGTGGTGCGGCGGCCGTCACGGCGTCGTCGAGCCGGCCCGCCACCGCAAGCGCACGCACCAACCCGATCTTGGCTTCGGTCTTCGCAGCGGGCTCGCGAAGCTGCTCCGCGGCCTGGCCCAGGGCGTCCACGGCGGTGTTCAGCGCCCCTCGCCGCAACGCGTCGAGCCCCGCGGTCGCCTGCATCGCCCCCGCACGATCCAGGTCGCCGGCCGCCACAGCCAGGTCCGCGCGATCATGACCCGGTCTCACCGCGTCCAGGACCGCCAACGCCGTGCGGGCCAGCCCGACCCGCCGCGGGGCGATCATGCTCGCCAGTACCGCCTCGCGGGTCAGCGCATGACGAAAGCGCAGCTCCCCGTCGTCGTCGCGCAGCAACAACTGCGCCGAGACCAACTCTTCGAGAGCGCAGGCCACGTCGTCGGCGGCCAGGCCGCTGATCGCAGGTAACAGCGACCAGTCCACGGCCCGTCCCAGGACAGCAGCCGCATGCCCGACCGATCGCCCGCCCTCGCTGAGCTCGAGCACCCGGCTCCCGACTGCGTCCTGCACCGATGCCGGTCGCCCCGACGTGGCCAGCAGCTCCTCCACCAGCAGCGGCAGGCCATCGGCCGCTGCCTGGACCCGAGAAACAACCTCCAGGCCGACCCTCGGTGCGCAGGCCCGCACCATCTCCGCGACCGCGTCCCCCGACAGCGGCGCCAACTCGACCCGGACCGCGGCGTCGCGCTGGGTCAACCGCCGCACCAGCTCGACCGCCCCCGACGCCGGCTCCATGCGCAACGTGCAGATGCCCAGCACCGGCTCACCCCCCAGGTTGTCGGCGAGGTACTCCAACACCCCCAAAGTGTCCGGATCAGCCCAGTGGAGATCCTCCAACACCACCACGACTGGACCTGAGCCCTTGACCCAACGCCACAAGCGCAGCAGCGCCTCCCCCATGACCGGGCAACTCTTCGATACCGAAACCGACCCGAGGCCCGGCTCCGAAAGCATCGGCTGCAACGCCGCGCACCACGGAACCATCGCCGGGTCGTCCGGCCACCCATCCACTCGTATGGACTGCAGCACCACCTCGATCCACGGCCGAAGCGCTCCCCCCGCCAACTCCGGGACGGCCCGACCGCTCAGGACCGGCGACCCCGCCGAAGAGGCCCACCCGGCGACCTCACGCGACAACCGGGACTTCCCGACCCCGGCCTCCCCCGTCACGAACAGCAGACCCCCGCGCCCCGCCGCCGCGTCGCGAAGACGACCGCGGACCAGGGCGAGCTCGCTCCCCCGGCCCACCACCACCGGGCACGACACCTCGGACACACACAAAGGGTCCCCCGGGACAGAGCAACACGGAACTGCCCGATCCTGAGTGGTTCGACCGTCGCGTCGTGGACATCGACGTCCCCGCCGCTGGAGGTGCTGGCGGCACCTCGTTGCCGATCGTGCGGTCGTGGGCCAGGCGGTCGCGGCGCAGCTCCCGGTTCACCGTCGAGGCCGACCGGCCGATCCGGCGGGCGATCTCGCGGACCCCGAGCTTCTGACCGTGCAACGTGGCGATCCGTCGGCGCGCCAACGCCGAGAGGTACCGGTTCGACCGCGCGGTCTCGGCGAGCTCGACCGGCGCCAGCCCGCCGCGCTCGGCCCGCCACCGATACCCGGTCCTGCGGGTGATCCCGACCGCCCGACACGCCTCGACCGTGCCCACCCCGGCAGCGAGCAGCTCCCAGTACCGCGCTTCCACATCCAGCTGGCGCTTCGGCCCTCGCCGACCCATCCACACCCCAGTTGATCTATCAGAGGTGTTGTGACAAGCCCTGGAACCCACGAGTCCCGCCGAGGGTCAGTTCTCGTGGTCGCGGAGCACAGCAGGCAAGCCCTCCTCGGTCGTGCGCGGCTCCTCTAGTACTCCGCAATGCGCGCCGCGCGCCGCACGAACGGGCACCCCGAGCGCGTCGAACCCCTCGCGGGACCAGCCGATTCCCGCGCCGAGGGCCAGACGGCCCCCGGAGAGCGCGTCCAGCGTGGTGGCCTGCTTGGCCCCGACCGGCGGGGTGCTCGCGGGCAAGGAAGGACGGCTTCGATCATGACCGTTCCGGTGACGCTCTCAGCGCCCGCTGCGAGCTCTCGGGGGCCTTGGCCGGCCTGAGGCCCTCGGCGTCGGCACGACCGGTCCGGCCCGGCAGCCCGAGTGCTTCACCCGGCCGCCGGCCGGACGCCCCGGTAAGACCTCGCACCGTTGTACTGAAAGGCTCCAGCCCACAGGTCGGAGACGGGCGCTGCGCGGCGAGGCGCCGACATGACGGTCCACCGTCGCACGCCCGTTGGGTATGGTCCGTCACGAAAGAGGTCTTGTTGGGGTCGCCGCGCGCGGCGCAAGCTCCGGGAACGGATATAGTCCCGGCCGGTGCGGTCCACCGGGCGGCTCCCCAGAGGAAGGGGAGTCACGATGTCCGGCACATCGGTGCACGTCGGATCGTTGTTGGCCGGGGCGACAATTTTCGAGAACGACCTCGGAAGCATAACGCAGCTGACGTCCGAGTCCCTCCCGATCCTGGACGGCCT
>JAVXWR010000773.1:0-6903 GCA_032230725.1 Actinomycetota bacterium | reverse complement strand
GCCGCCGGTCGAGGGCCCCTTCGGCGTGCGTCAGGAGGGTCAGCACCTCGTGCTGACGGGGGAGGGGATCGACCGGCGGCCCGCGGTGCACGCCCTGCACGAGGCGGTCGTCGCCGCCGTCCACGAGCACGCCGGGGAGATCGACGGACTGGGGAGCTGGCGCCCGGACGAGGTGACGGTGCAGCGCTACCTCCCGGGCAGCTCGGGCATCTCGGTCCACCGCGACGGGAAGCGCCACCGCTACCTCGTCGCGATCGTCACCCTCGAGGGCTCGGCCCGGTTGCGGCAGTGCTCGGACCGGGAGGGCACCACGGCCCGGGCCTGGGAGGCCGGCGCCGGCAGCCTCGTGCTGCTGCGCGGCCCCGGTCTGGCCGGGACCGACGACGACCGGCCGCTGCACGCGGTCGACGGCCCGGGCGAGCACCCCCGGACGTCGTTCACCCTGCGCGTGGCGGGGCCCACCGCGGGCTGAGTTGCCTTCGAGCGCACTCGAACTCCTACCGTCGAGGACGTGAGTACTCCGAACGGCAAGATCTGGTTCATCACGGGCACCTCGCGCGGCTTCGGCCGGGAGTGGGCGATCGCGGCCCTCCAGCGCGGCGACGCGGTCGTCGCGACCGCGCGTGACGCGAGCTCGCTCGACGACCTCGTGGCCGAGTACGGCGACCGAATCCTGGTGCTGGCCCTCGACGTCACCGACCGCACCGCCTGCTTCGCGGCCGTCGCACAGGCCCACGAGCACTTCGGCCGCCTAGACATCGTGGTCAACAACGCCGGATACGGGCAGTTCGGCATGATCGAGGAGCTCAGCGAGGACGACTTCCGCGCGCAGATCGAGACGAACGTCTTCGGGGCCATGTGGGTCACCCAGGCCGCGCTGCCGCTGCTGCGCGAGCAGGGCTCGGGCCACCTGCTGCAGGTCTCCTCGATCGGCGGCATCTCCGCGTTCCAGAACGTCGGCGCCTACCACGCCTCGAAGTGGGCCCTCGAGGGCTTCAGCCAGGCCCTGGCCCAGGAGGTCGCCGGCTTCGGCATCCACGTCACCCTGATCGAGCCCGGCGGCTTCTCCACGGACTGGGGCGGATCCTCGGCGCGCCACGCCACCTCCCTGCCGGCCTACGACGGCGTCCGTGAGCAGGCCGCCGAGGCACGCAAGGGTCGGATGAGCGCCCCGGGTGACCCGGCCGCGAGCGCCAAGGCCGTCATGGAGATCGTCGACGCCGACGAGCCGCCGCTGCGGGTGTTCTTCGGCGACGCGCCGCTGCAGATCGCCGAGGCCGACTACACCTCGCGCCTGGAGACCTGGCGGGCCTGGCAGCACGTCTCGCACCTCGCGCAGGGCTGAGCCGAGGCTCAGGTCGGGGCGCCGGGGACGTCGGCCCCGAGCCCGAACCGCGCGCCCAGCCGGGCGCCCTCGTGCCCGACGCGTCGGCCCCGGGCCAGCGTCTCGGGCTCCCAGGCCGCGAGCGCGGCGTCGACGTGGCCCTCGTGGTCGCGGAGCGCCGTGGCGAGCGCGTCGACGTCCACCGCGGCCTTCGCGCTGCCGTACGCGGTGTGGGGACGGGGTACGAACGCGGCATCGCCGGTCACCGCGGTGCGTCCGAAGACGCACCGGGACGAGGCGAGGTCGGTGATCGCCTGGACCGAGGGTGACGACGTCGCCGCGACCAGATCCGCGTAGACCGCGGGCAGCCGCTCCCGGGCGAGGTCCCGACGGCGGTCGACGGCGTCGGGGGTCAGCGCGTGGGCCGGCAGCGACCACTCGTGGACGTGCCCGTCGCCGTCGGTCAGGTGGGCGGCGAGGTCGGCCACGGGCTGGTACCAGACCCAGTTCAGCGACCGCCGCCCCGGCTCGAGCGTGCCGCCCGGGCCGGGGACCAGGTAGGAGAGGATCTGGGTCGGGAACGGCGCGGGCTCCGGGTCGGTGAAGAACGCGAAGGCGCCGGCCAGCGCGCCCGCCGCCCGGCCGGGGAGGTCCGCCTCGTCGCACAGCCCGCGCCACGCGACGTAGCCGGCGTAGGCGGGGACGACGTCGGGCGCGAGGCGGCCCCGCAGCGTCGAGCCCGCGCCGTCGGCCGCGACGACCAGGTCGGCCGCCACGGGCTCGCCGTCCTCGACCACGAGCGTCCGGCCGTCGTCGGAGACGTCGGTGATCCGGGTGCCGCTGCGGTAGGCCCCGTGATCGAGGGCTGCGCGCAGCGCGCCGACGAGCGCGTCGTAGGACGTCATCCACTGCTCGGTCTCGTCGGTCGCCGTGACGCTCCCGGCGCGGTCGAGCTCGATGCGCCGGGCGCTGGGCACGGCGACGTCCTCGGGCTCGGCGACCTCGTGGCGTGCCAGGAACGACGCGAGATCCTGGTGGAGCACGATCCCGGCGCCGCGGCCCTGCTGCTCGGACGGGGCCTGCTCGTAGACGGTGGCCGGGCAACCGACGTCGCGCAGGGCGATCGCGGCGCACAGGCCGCCGACCGAGCCCCCGACCACCGCGGCCTGCACCTGCCTCACCCCGACCACCTCACCGTCGCTCCGTCGTGCCGTCCGGGGGGTGGGCGTCGGTCCCCGCCGCCACACGTGATCGACGACGACGGACCGAACGGACGAATTCCTCGCGCACCTCGTGTCGGGCGGACACGCAGACACGGCTCGCCGCGCGGCCACCGACCGTGGCCACGGCGCCGTGCGCGCCGGCCTATCCGCTGAGCAGACCAATCAATGCCACCATTTAGCTGCGCCCCGACCGGGCCCGCCCTGACGGACCGGTTCATCCGATAGGTCCTGCCGGGTAGGGATTCGCGCATGACGATCGCCGCCATCCACCGCTACCCGGTCAAGTCGATGCAGGGCGAGGCGCTGACCCACACCGTGCTCGACGAGCGTGGCGTGGCGGGCGACCGCGCCTATGCGTTGCTCGACGTCGAGACCGGCATCGTCGCGAGCGCCAAGGTGCCGAAGCGGTGGCCGTCGCTCCTGCGGTTCTCCGCGGCGTTCACCGCGGAGCCGGTGCCCGGTGAGCCGGCGCCCCCGGTAACCATCACCTTCCCCGACGGGTCCACCCGGCGCAGCGACGACCCCGACATCGACCAGGCGCTGTCCGGGGTGCTGGGCCGCGAGGTCAAGCTCATCACCGTGCCGCCCGAGGGCGCCGGCTTCGAGGAGATCTGGCCCGAGATCGACGACCTCGCGCCCGGGCACGTCATCGAGGCCACCACCGCGCGACGCGAGGACACCGGTGAGGCCATCAGTCGCTTCGACGTCGCGGGGTTCGCGCCACCGGGGCGCTTCTACGACCTCGCCGCCCTCCACGTCATCACCGAGTCGACCCTCGCGCGCCTGGCCGAGCTCGCCCCCGACAGCCGCTTCGACGTCGCCCGGCACCGGCCCAACATCGTGCTCGCCGACACCGGCGACGGCTTCGTCGAGAACGACTGGCCCGGCCGGGAGATGACCCTCGGCGATGGCGTGCGCGTGTCCTACACGTTCCAGACGATGCGCTGCGTCATGACCACCCTCGCCCAGCAGGACCTGCCCGAGGACCGGGACGTCCTGCGCACCGTGGCCAAGCACAACCGCGTCGACATCACCAAGCCGGAGGTGGCCGGCCGGTGGGCCTGCGCGGGCGTGTACGCCGACGTCGTCGCGGGCGGCGAGATCGCCGTGGGGGACGCGCACGGTTAGGTCGCGCGTTTGGCCCCCGGGATCGGCTGGTACACAGTGTTGGCGTCCGGACGTCGTGCGTCCGGAGGCCATCACGTTCACCCCGGTCCCTGGTGACATCCGCAGAACGCTCCCGACGACGAGCGCCACCCGGCGTCCCGGAGGATCTCCATCACCGATCGTTCTCCCGACCTGGTCGTGGTCACGGATCCCGGGTGCCCCGACGCGCTCCACGTGCGCGTGCCGCGATCGGTGACGGCCGTGCCGATGCTGCGGCGGCGAGCCCGGACCTGGCTGCGGGCCGCGGGCGTCGACGAGGACGTCGCCGAGGCGGCCCTGCTCGCGACCGGGGAAGCGGTTTCGAACGCCGTCGAGCACGCCTACCCGCCCGACGCCGAGGGCGACGTCGAGCTGACGATGATGACCCTCGGCTCGGGCGATCGGCCGACCGACGTCGAGATCGAGGTCGTCGACGAGGGTCGCTGGCGCCCGGCCCCGGCCGCCCACGGCTTCCGCGGCCGGGGGCTGCAGATGATCCACGCCCTCGCCGAGCGGGTCGAGATCACCACCGGCCCGCACGGGACGCGGGTGCGGATGACCTGGCACTGACCCCCTCGGGGATCGAACCGCCGCGTCCGCCACCACGGACCTCGGGCGACGTTGCCCGCCGTGCGATCGAGGGCTCCCGCGCGGCCATGACCGGGTTCGTCCCCGGCGGGGGATCAGTCGAACCGGTAGACGACGTCGTCGAAGGACGTGCCGGGGAACACGAACAGGAACCGGACGGGGCCGCCCGCGCTCCGGATCCCGTGCTCGACGTCGCCGGGCAGTCGGACCAGCGTGCCCGGCCCGACCGCCCGCTCCGTGCCGTCGAGGGTGACGACTGCCTCGCCCTCGAGGACGACGTAGAGCTCGGTCGCGGTGTGCCGGTGCCGGTTGAGCCGGCCGTGAGCCTCCAGCTCGGCCACGCCCACCGTCGTCGGCTGCTCCGGCGTCCCGGACCCGTCGTCCAGCAGGCACCATCGCAGGTGCCCGCGGGTCGGGTCGTCCCAGGTCTCCCAGACCCGGTCCGCCGGGTCCACCGTCGTCGTCCGTTCGCCCATGCCCACTCCGTCCGGGTCCGATTCGACAGGCCCCGGGCGGTCGAGGTGGGCGGGGATCGGCGTGCACCGGGCTCCGGCAAACGCGCTCCCGGCGCTGCGCTGCGGTGACGCCCCGCCCGGTCCGGGTAGCCGTCCGCATGATGACCGTGATCACGCACGTGACACTCACGCAGGGCTCCGAGCCGGAGTGGGACGCAGCCATGGGCGACCGGCTCGAATCCGCCATGCAGCGCGAGGGATGGCTGGGCAACCAGCTGCTCATCCCGCTCGAGGCGCCGAACCAGCGCACGGTCGTCGGGACCTGGTCCACGCGCGCCGCGTGGGAGGCCTGGCACGCCGACGACGCCTTCCTGGAGACGCGCGAGCGCATGGAGGGCCTGCAGGAGGGCCCCAGTGAGACGACCTGGTACGAGGTCGTCGCCGAGCAGCACTGAGCGCGACCGGCCGGCCCACGCACCCGGTCGGTCGGCGCCCCAGCCCCCGGGCGCCCGGGAACGTCACGCCACTCGTCCACCGTCGCGTCGTCGACCTAGGCTGGTGCGATGACCGACGGCGACCGCCCGCGACCGGAGCAGTGGGCCGAGGTGGTCAGCGAGTTGGTACGCCGGTCACACGTGGTGGTCGGTGATGGCATCGCCTCCATGCTCGACGAGCTGGTCGCCCCGCTGGGGCTGCGCGCCGAGGTGCTGCTGGTGGACCTGGGCCAGCAGGTCCTGACCCCGCTCGGGCCGCGCGAGGCCGGGCGCTCGCTCGAGAGGCACCCGTCGCTGTCGTCGCCCTCGGGGTCGCCGTCCCCGCGGGAGCCGGCTCCCGGCGCGGCCCAGGAGACGAATCGCACCGCGCGGACGGAGGTGGTGTCGGTCGAGGGCACGGTGGAGGGACGGGCGTTCCAGTACGGCGAGGTCGTCCAGGCCCACGACGATGCCGGTCGTCGGGTGTTGTGCGCCGCGATCCTCGACGGCACCGAGCGGGTCGGGGTGTTGCGGTTGGTGCTCGGGGAGGACGTCGTCGACGACGCCGCGCTGCGCCTCTGGGTGATGACCCTGGCCGGGCTGGCGGGTCACGTCGTGATGGGCAAGCTGGTGTACTCGGACCATCTGCGTCGACTACGCGCCCCGCACGGCATCTCCGTGGCCTCCGAGCTGCTCTGGCAGCTGGTCCCGCCCCGCACCTTCGCCACCGAGGACGTGGTGGTGGCCGCGCTGCTCGAACCGCACGACCGGGTGGGCGGCGACGCCTACGACTACGCCGTCGACCGCGATGCCCTCTACGTCGGGGTGTTCGACGGGGTCGGTCACGATCTCGAGGCCGGGGTCACGACGGCCCTGGCGGTCAACGCGATCCGTCACGCCCGCCGTCGTGGTGACCGTGACCTGACCGCGCTCGCCGCGATCGCGGACGAACAGCTCCGCGGTCACCCCGGGGTCATCCCGTTCGTCACCGCGGTGCTGGCGCGCCTCGAGACCGACACGGGGCGCCTCGAGTACCTGCTGGCGGGCCACCCGGCCCCGCTGCTGCTGCGCGGCGGGCACGTCGTGCACCGTCTCGACGCTGCGCCGCGCCCGCCCCTCGGGGTCGACACCCGAAGGGGGTCGACCGGCGTGGGGCAGGTACAGCTCGAGCCCGGTGACCGGCTGCTCTTCTACAGCGACGGCGTCGTCGAGGCGCGCGACGAGGAGGGCCGGTTCTTCGGTGAGAACCGGTTGATCGATCTCACCGAGCGCACCGAGCAGTCCCGGGTCTCGGCCCCGGAGACGCTGCGGCGTCTCACCGCGTCGGTCCTCGCCCACCAGGCCGGCCATTTGCAGGACGACGCCACCCTGCTGATGCTGGACTGGGTCGGGAGTACCACGGCGTCCCGGGGCCGTCCGGTGCTCAACCACCAGCTGTGAGTCACCGGCTCGCGGCCGCCGGAGCTCCGCCCTGACCCCTCGGGGTCACCGATGGTGGTCTTCGGGGACGCGCGCGGCCGGCACCCGCTCGGTGGGATCGACGGCGCCGACCATGTCGTCGAGGTAGTCGTCGATGACGCGGCGCATCGCCGGAGACGGCGCGAGGTCGAGCTCGGCGTGCAGCAGCCGGCGGTACCCGTCGTACTGGCGCAGCGCCTCCCCGACGTTGCCCTCCTCGAGGTGGACCGCGATGA
>JAVXWR010000758.1:0-6273 GCA_032230725.1 Actinomycetota bacterium | reverse complement strand
CGCTGAGCCGGTCCGCCATTGCGCGGAAGGTCTCCCGGGCTCCCCCGGCGTCCGGGAACAGGACGACCGCGGCCCAGGGTCCCGCGCCCTCCGGCACGTGCAGGGACGCGGCGGACTCGCCGTCCGGCATCGGGATCGTGACCTCGAGGCGACTCATGGGTCCGAGTTCTACCCCTCCCCCACCGCGCTGCGCCGTGTGCCCGCGGGCCGGGAGCAGGATCGGGGCGTGACCTACGAGCTGAACGAGGCCGCCGACGTGACCCTCGAGGCCGTCCGTCGGGTGGCGTGGGCGGGCGAGCGCGTGCGGCTGGGCCGCGGGGCGCTGGACGCGATCGGGCGACGTCGGACGGAGTTCGTCGCCTTCGTCCGGGCGCACGCCGGGGACCACCTGTACGGCATCACGACCAAGCACGACGTGGCGGCGAAGACCGTGCTCGACGACGCGGCCCGCGTCGAGTTCGGTCGGGTGCTCCCCCCGACGCCGCCGACGACGGGTGCGCCGCTGCCGGAGCGCGTCACGCGGGCCGCGGTGCTCGCGCGCCTGACCGACGTGCTGCACGGCACGGCCGCGCTGCGTGCGGAGACCGCCGAGCGGCTCACCGCGCTGCTGGACGGCCCCCTGCCTGCCGTGCCGGAGGGCGGCAACGGCGACCCCGGCGACGTCATCGCGCTCGGGCGGCTGCTGCGCCCCGGCCTCGAGGGGATCCTCGAGGTCGGCGAGGGAATGGCGCTGATCAACGGGTCGCCGGTGGCCGCGGCGGTGCTCGCGGACGGCGTCCTGCTCGCCACGGACCGGCTCCCGCGGATCGAGCGCGTGCTCGCCCTCGCCGCGGTCGCCGCCGGCCTGCCCGACATGCACGTCGACGCGCAGCTCGGGGTGCTGTGGGGCGACCCGCACCAGGCGCGGGCGCTCGCCCGGTTCCGCGAGCTCCTCGACGGCGGCCGGTGGGCACGCCGCGCCTACCAGGCGCCGGTGTCGTTCCGCAGTGCGCCGCGGGTGCTCGGCGGCGTGCTGCGCATGCTCGCCCACGCGCAGGAGGCGGCAGGGACCGCGCTGGGGGCCGCGTCGAACAACCCGGTCTACGTCGGTCCGGACCTGCGACCACCACTGGGCGCGGTGCTGTCCAACGGCGGCTACCACGACCCGCTCGTCGCACCCACGCTCGACGCCCTGGCCCACGCCTGGGCCGACCTCGCCCAGCTGGTGACGGCCCAGCTCAACCGCCTGAGCGACCCACCCGACGGCATAGCCGCCCTCGAGACCGAACCGCGCACGTCGCTGTTCCCGATGACCGCCTCGGGATGGGCCGAGCAGGCCCGCGCCGCGGCCCAGCCCAGCCTCATCGGTCTCGGGCGCAGCGGGCAGACCGACACGAGCACCCCGGACGTCCTCGCCTGGCGCCGCGCCGTCGACGCCGGCGTCGCCCTCGACGCGCTGCTGGGCCTGCTGGCGGTGACGGCCGTCCACCTCGTCGCCCACCGCGGGGACACCCTCCCGCCGGCGCTGGCCGGGCTCGGCGCCGCCGTCCTCGAGCGCTTCCCCGTCGACACCGCGCCGCTGGATGTCGGCGACGCGCTCGCGGCCGTGCTGGACCACCTCGCGACTACCGTGACGGGGTGACCGTCCACGACCTCACCGTGACCACCGCCGGGGGCGCCGAGTACTCGCTCCCCGAGCACGCCGGCCGCGTCCTGCTCGTCGTCGACGTGGCCGGTGGCTGCGGACTGACCCTGCAGTAGGCGGGACTCGAGCAGCTCCATCGCGACGGGCATCCCCGCGGGCTGGACGTCCGTGCTCCCGGAGGACATCCGGCCCGACCTGGAGCCTCTCCTGACCTGAGGGCCGGACCGGGCCGGACGGGGCTCGACCCGGGGCCGCCGGCGCGTCATGCTCGACCCATGACGGCACCGGTCGACCAGCTCATCCAGAGCGCCGTGAAAGCCCGGCAACGAGCCCAGACCGCCCTCACGAGCGCGGTGCAGGAGGCGCGCAGCGCCGACTGGTCCTGGGACCGGATCTCGACGGCTCTCGGCGGCTCCCCGAACCCGGAGACGCTGCAGCGGGCCTTCGGCATCGCGGAGGCCGCCCCCGACCGCGCCGCCGACGGACCGTCGGGCTGCGGGGGCGGTTGCGCGTGCGCCGGGTGCGGCGCGGACTGACGGCGCGCGGCGGCGACCTGACCGGCTCAGCCCGCCATGGTCAGGCCACCGCTGACCGAGAGGACCTGACCGGTGACGTAGTTCGCGCGGTCCGAGGCGAAGAAGAGGACCGCATCCGCGATCTCCTCGGGCGCCGCGAGCCGGCGGAACGGGATGGCCTTGACCAGACTCTCGCGGATCTTCTCGGGCAGGGTGGCGAGCAGCGGGGTGTCGGTCGGACCAGGGCACACGCAGTTGACGTTGATCCCGTGGCGGGCCATCTCGCGGGCCAGGGACTTGGTGAAGGCGATCAGCCCGCCCTTGGTCCCCGAGTAGACCGTCTCCCCCAGGCTGCCGACCCGCCCGGCGTCGCTGGCGATGTTGACGATCTTGATCCGGCGCTCCGCGGCGAGGACCGACTCGAGCAGGGCGTGGGTCAGGCGCACCGGACCGAGGAAGTTGACCGCCGTCAGGGCCTCCCACAGTGCGTCGTCGTTCGTCATGAACGGCTCGACGCGATCGAAGCCCGCCGCGTTGACGAGGACGTCGGGTACCCCGTGGGTGGCGACGACGGCGTCGCGCAGGGCCAGGATCGCGGCCTTGTCCCCCAGGTCGACCTCGTGGGCGTGGGCCCGGCCCTCCCCGATCGTCGCCACCGTCCCGGCCAGCCCGTCGGCGTCGCGGTCCACGGCCACGACCTGCGCACCGGCGTGCGCCAGCCCGACCGCGATCGCACGTCCGATGCCGGACGCGGCGCCCGTCACGAGGGCCAGCTTGTTCTCCAGGTCCACCGGGGCCTCCGTCACGTCGCCGGGCTGCGGGGCGCACGCTACGACCTCCCACATACTGAGGCCGCGCCGACGCACCCGCGGCCCGACGACGGGCCGCACCGACCGGGAGGAACCACGGTGGGCTTCGAGGACTACGAACAGCTGCGCTTCGAGCACCGGGACCACGGCGTCCTGCTCATCACCATCGACCGGCCGGACAAGTACAACGCCGCCGACGAGCAGATGCACACCGAGCTCACCCGCGTCTGGAACGACGTCTCGGCCGATCCGCAGACCCGCGTCGCCGTCATCACCGGGGCCGGCCGGGCGTTCTCCGCCGGCGGGGACCTCGCGATGGTCGAGCGCATGGCCGGCAACTACGACGCGGTCTCGCACATGCTCACCGAGATGTCGGAACTGGTCTACAACATCATCAACTGCGAGAAGCCGATCGTCTCGGCCATCAACGGCGTCGCCGTCGGCGCCGGGACCGTCGCCGCCCTGCTCGCGGACGTCGCGATCGCCGCCGAGGACGCGAAGATCGGCGACGGGCACGTCAAGCTCGGCGTCGCCGCCGGTGACCACGCGGCGATCATCTGGCCGCTGCTCGCCGGGATGGCCAAGGCCCGCTACTACCTGCTCACCGGCGAGATGATCACCGGCGCCGAGGCCGAGCGCGTCGGGATGGTCGCGAAGGCGCTGCCCCGCGACCAGGTCCTCGGCGAGGCCCTGCGTGTGGCCGAGACGCTGGCCACCGGGGCCCAGCAGGCGATCCGGCTCACCAAGCGCTCGCTCAACAACTGGCTGCGCCAGGCCGGGCCGACCTTCGACCAGTCCGCCGCCTACGAGATGCTGACCTTCATGGGACCCGACGTCGTCGAGGGCGTCGCGGCCCTGCGCGAGAAGCGCGCCCCGTCGTTCCCCTCGGCGGCCCCGCCGGCCTGATCCGATCGCACCCGTTCTCCCCTGCCCCGTCGACTACGATGGCGCCGACCGGGGCGGCCGGTGAGGCGGCGGAGGGAGTCGCGTGGGTTCGAGCTCGCTGACGGTGACGGCGTCCGACCCGGCGGTGGTCGAGCCGGACGAGGTCCCGGGCGAGGTGTCGGTGCCGGTCCTCGCGGTGCGGGGCGAGCTCGACAGCGCGAACTGCCAGCAGCTCGTCGACGCCGTCGAGGGCACGCTCGAGGCGTCGGCCGGGGTCGGCCACGAGGCGGTCGTCGCCCGCATGGTCCTCGATCTCGACGGGGTCTCCTTCTGCGATTCCCGCGGGCTGTCCGCCCTGGTCGGCGTGGTGACGTCCGCGGCCCACCGGGGCTGGTCGCTGCGGCTCTCCGCCGGTGCCGCCAGCGCCGTGCGCCGCCTCCTGGCCCGCGTCGCGATGACCGACGTGCTGGCGCTCCACTGCGATGTGCAGGGCGCGGCCGCCACGCGCGGACCGAGTCCCCTCGAAGCCGAGATCCACGACCGCTGACCGCACGCGATATCACGGATTTGTAACGGACCGCGTCCTCGCTGCGATACACGGGATGGACCAAGACGCCGACCACCCCGGATGCTTCTGATGGACCGACACACGGCCACGCTGTTCCCGCCCACCTGACGGCCTCCGTCACCCGACGAGACCCGGCCGCAGGGACGACACACCCACGTCGTCCGGCCCGAGACCGCCTCGAGCGCACCCGCGATGCCACCGCACGCAGGCCGCGCCGAGGCCGCCGCGGAGGGAGATCCCCCATGAACGAGCTGTCCGACGACGAGCCCACCACCGACCGGCCCGGTACCACCGGCCCGAGCCCCACCGGTGCCGGCGGCCCCGGGAGCCCCGGCGCCCTGCGCGACGGCTGCCGCTGTTCGGTGCTGCTCAACCGGGCCGTCGGGCAGGGTCCCGACGACGACCACCCAGAGTTCGTCAATCCGTTGTGCCCGGTGCACGGCTCGCTCGGGACCGAGCGCGAGCCCGACCGCGACCCCGACGTCCCGGTGCGCTCATGACGGCGCTGCGCCCCGACCTGATCGCGGAACCCCGGCCTCCGGAGACGCGATCCCCGACGACGAGCACCCAGACGCTGCGCGACGAGTTCCGCCTCAAGGTGCGCGACCGGGCGCTGGACACCGCCGCCGCGGCACTCCTCGAGCAGGGCTGGCAGCAGGTCCGCCTGGCCGAGCTGGCCCGTCAGGCGGGGATCTCGCGCGCCACGCTGCACCGGCTGTTCGGCGGCAAGACCGGGCTGGCGAGCGCGTTGGTGGGCCGGGAGGTCGATCGCGTCCTCATCGAGGTCGCACGCGCCCTGGACCAGGGGCCGACCTGGGAGACCGGCCTGCTCACCGCCCTGCGGACCGCGCTGCGCGTCCGGCACCACCATCCGGTGCTCGAGGCGGTCCTCGAGAGCCCGCACGGCGACACCGGCCTGCTGCCGCTGCTGACCACGCGCAGCGCCTCGATCGTCAGCCAGGCCCGGCGCCTGCTCGTGAGGTTCCTCCACGAGCACCATCCGCGGCTGACCGCGACCTACCTCGGCGACGTCGCGGACACCGTCGTGCGCGCCACCCTGAGCCACCTGGTCGCGCCCGCCCCGGACGAGCTCGCGGCCGAACGGGTGCACCGGGTCGCCCGACACCTGGTCCGGACGCCGCCCGGACCCTCAACACCCGGTCGCGTGACGATGCGGGGCTAACACCGGAGCCGTCCGAGGCGACATCACGAGCAGATAACGGACCATCGGAGAGGCACGGGACGTGACGATCACGGAGATGTTGCTCGAGCGGGTCCACGACGTCGACGCCTGCGACGGCTACCTCGTCGTCGTGGCCGATCCGGACACCGGCGCGGTCGACGCCCACGGCCCGTTCGACGGGGTGGGCGCCGCGACCGATGCGGACCGGCGCCGCCACGAGCTCGACGCCGAGGAGCTCCACGACGTGCACGTCACCGTCGTGCGCTGGCACCGCACCGACCCCGGGAACGACTGATCCCGGCCACTGCGATCCTCGTGCGATGCCACCCACGCGACGGGACCTCCGGGGCCTCGGCGGCGCCGTCGGGCTCGCCACCGTCACGGCCGCCCTGGCAGGGCTCGCCGTCCTGCTGACCGCCCGGTTCGGGTTCCCGCAGCTGCCCGACCTCGCCCGCTCCAACGGCGGCGCCTACGACTTCGGCATCTTCTACCGGTCCACCGTCGCGCTCTGGACCGGCGGGGACGTCTATCCATCCGGGCAGCCGAACTTCGCCCCGCCCGTGACATGGTCGTGCTCGGGCCCCTAGCGCTCCTCCAGGCGACGACCGCCTACCGCGCCTTCGTCGTGGTGTCGGTGGCGGCGCTTCTCGCCGCCCTCGCCTGGCTCGGCGGACGGTGCGGGTCCCCCC
>JAVXWR010000743.1:0-3152 GCA_032230725.1 Actinomycetota bacterium | reverse complement strand
GGCACCTGTGCTGCTGGGCGGGCTTGATGGGACGCCAGGACCGCGTGGACCTGCTGCTCGAGGCCATCCGGGTGTTCATCCACGTGCGCGGCCGCCGCGACACCCGCTTCGTCCTGCTCGGTGAGGGCGAGTGCCTCGCCGAGCTGCGAGAGCGCGTGAGCGACCTCGACCTCGACGCCTGGGTCGGCTTCCCCGGCTTCCTCTGTGAGGCGGATCTGTTCACCTATTACGCCACCGCCGACGTCGGGCTCGATGCGTCGCTGCAGGTCGAGGTGTCCCCGGTCAAGGTCGTGGAGTACATGGCGTTCGGGATGCCGGTCGTGGCCTTCGACCTCCCCGAGACGACGCCGCTGCTGACCGGTGCCGGGGTCGTCGTTCCGCCCGGCGACGTCGTCGGTCTCGCGGACGCGCTGGGCGCGCTGCTCGACGACCCACAGCGTGCGCGATCCCTCGGCGAGAGGGGCGCCGCCCGAGTCGCCGAGGAGCTCGGCTGGGAGCACCAGGCGCGGACCTACGTGACGGCGATCGAGCGCATCGCCCGGCGGCCGGTCGCCGTCGGTGGCACGCGCGCTCCCCGTTCCGGGTCCGGAGCACTCCGGTCCGCACGTGACCGGCCGGTCGCGACCCACCCCCCACATGCCCGCCCAGGAACGGAGTGATCATGACCGACTGCGAGGTCGCCATCGTGGGAGCCGGCCCGGGCGGGCTGGCCGCCGCGGCCCATCTGGGACGGGCCGGCGTCGAGGCGCACGTGCTCGGCGACCCCATGTCGTTCTGGCGGGAGATGCCCGAGGGCATGCTGCTGCGCTCCAGCCGGACCGCCTCGAGCATCGCCGCGAGCAGCGGCCCGATCTCCCTGGACGCGTGGGAGGCCTCGGGGGAGGCCCTCGGAGCCGTCGGGGCGCGCGTGACGCTGGAGCAGTTCCTCGCCTACGGCGACTGGGTGCGCCGGCAGGTGGCACCCGAGGTCGATCGGCGGCGGGTGCTGCGCGTCGAGCCCGACCCGCGCGGCTTCGAACTGGCGCTCGACGACGGCGAGCGGCTGCGCGCGCGCCGGGTCGTGCTCGCCTGCGGCATCGCCGACTTCGTCCACCGGCCCAGCGAGTGTCTCGGCCTGCCCGCCGAGCTCGTCACCCACACCAGCGAGCACCGGGACCTCGGCGTGTTCGCCGGGCGGCGGGTGCTCGTGGTCGGCGGGGGCCAGAGCGCCCTCGAGTCGGCTGCCCTGCTCCACGAGCGCGGCGCGACCGTCGAGGTGGCGGTGCGCGCGAAGCACATCAACTGGCTGCACGGCGGGCGTTACGAGCGGATGCTGGGCAAGGCGTCGCCGCTGGTCTACGCGCCCACCGACGTCGGTCCGATGGGCCTCTCACGTCTGGTCGCGATGCCGAAGCTGTTCACGAGCCTGCCGCGGTCGGTGCAGGACCCGCTCGCCTACCGCGCGATCCGCCCGGCTGGCGCCGCCTGGCTGGCGCCGCGGCTGCACGGGATCGCGCTGACCTACGACACCCGGATCCGGGCGGCCACGCCGACCCGGGACGACCGGCTGCAGGTCGAGCTCAGCGGGGGCGACATCCGGGTGGTCGACCACCTGATGCTCGGCACCGGCTACCGGGTCGACATCACGCGCTACCCCTTCCTCACCGCCGAGCTACTCGCCGGGCTCAAGGTCGACGGCGGCTACCCGGTGCTCCGGGCGGGCATGGAGTCCTCCGTGCCGGGGCTGCACATCGTCGGGGCGCCCGCCGCCCGCAGCTTCGGCCCGACGATGCGTTTCGTCTCCGGAAGCTGGTATGCCGGGCGCTCGCTCGCCGCGGGCATCGGGCGCCTGCCCGGCACCCGCACCGACTACGAGCGGGTCGCATGAACGCGGCCCCCGTGTCGGCGCATGTCGCTCCGACTCCCGTCTGCGAGGACGAACCCCCCTACGTCAGCCGTCCGTGTCTGGGGTTCCCCGTGGTCGGCGACCATGACAAGCGCGACCGGCCGGGGTCGTGCCTCGCGCCACGATCCGTCGCGCGTCGATCGGCGCGGCTTGGCCGGGGACGGAGTCTGGAATGAGCCAGGGCGGACACGCGGTCGCGTGGGTCGGACGCGCCACCGTGCGGACCGGGCGGTCGGTCCGGGTCCGACGATGCGCCCGTCCCCTGGCCCTCGGCGTGGCGGGCGTTCTGGCGAGCGTCGTCGCGCTCGCAGGCTGCTCGACGACCGTCGCACCGCCGGTGGCGGCGCCGGTCCCGCAGGACCCGAACCCGACCGCCGTCGGCCCTCCGACGCCGCGCACTGTGGTGTCGCTGACGTTCGACGACGGCAACGGGACCCAGTACACGATCTTCCCGGAGCTCCTCGAGCACGGGATGCGGGCGACGTTCTACGTCAACACCGGGCTCGTCGACCGTGGCGACACCTCGGTGATGACCTGGGACGAGCTCCGGCGTCTGAGCCTGGCGGGCAACGACATCGGGGGGCACACCCGGGACCATCCGCACCTCACCCAACTGGCCCCAGCGGATCAACGGGCCGAGGTGTGCGGTGACCGGGACCGGTTGGTCGCGCAGGGCTTCGACCCGGTCAGCTTCGCCTACCCGTTCGGTGAGTACGACGCAGCGACCGAAGCACTGGTGCGGTCCTGCGGTTATCGCACGGCGAGGGGCACCGGCGGGCTGGACAACGCCGTGTATTCGGAAAGCATGCCCCCAACCGACCCGTACGCCGTGGCCTCGATGACCGGCGGAGACGAGAACAGTTCGAACGGCCCCCTTCAATTGGGCATGCTCGAATCGGCCGTGAAAGCTGCCGCGGACCATGGTGGCGGCTGGGTGCCCATCGTGCTCCACATGGTCTGTCAGCAATCCACTCCCGACTACCAGACGTGCATGAGGTCCGACGGCCCCATCGACTTCACGACGTTCTCCCAGTTCCTGGACTGGTTGGGAGACCAGGCCCCGCCGGGGACCGTCGTCAAGACGGTCAGCGACATCTCGGCCCTTCCATAGGCCCGTCGTCGTTCCCGCGCGCCGCCCTACCTGGTTGGTCGGCGACCGCACCCGAGATGTGGTCGTGCCCCGGGGCTGGCGGGCAGGCGTTACAGCCGGCAGGGCCGCTCGGCGGGCCCAGGGGCGTGGTGAGCAGCTCTAGCGATCCTCTGGTCG
>JAVXWR010000740.1:0-7428 GCA_032230725.1 Actinomycetota bacterium | reverse complement strand
CGATCCTCTGGATCGTCATCAACGCCTTGTGGATCTACCGGATGACGGTGCGGACCGGGCACTTCGACGTGCTCCGGCGTTCGTTCGGTTCGGTGTCGTCGGACCAGCGGGTCCAGGCGGTGATCATCGCCTTCTCGTTCGGTGCGCTGCTCGAGGCCCTCGCCGGCTTCGGTGCCCCCGTCGCGATCTGCACGATCATGCTGATCGGGGTGGGCTTCAAGCCGATCAAGGCCGCGGTCGTCGCGCTGGTGGCGAACACCGCGCCGGTGGCCTTCGGCGCGATCGCGGTGCCCATCACGACGCTGGCCCAGGTCACCAACCTGCCCGAGGACGCGCTGGGGGCGGTCGTCGGGCGGCAGACGCCGATCCTCGCGGTCTTCGTCCCGTTCGTGCTGGTGGCGCTGGTCGACGGGGCCCGGGGGCTGCGGGACACCTGGCCGGTGGCGCTGACCGGTGGTCTGACGTTCGGGCTCGCCCAGTTCGCGGTGTCCAACTACCTCTCGGTGCCGCTGACCGACATCATCTCCGCCCTCGTCTCCGCGGGCGCCGTGGTGCTGCTGGTGCGCGCCCGGGCCGGGACGCCCACCCCTGCCCACGTCGCGGTCCCCGCCGGCGGGCCCGACGTCGGGTCCTCCGACGCCACGCCGTTCGACGGCGGGTCCTCCGACGGCCCGCCCGCCGACGCTGCGTCCGGACATCGGGCCGACGTGTCCCGCGACTCCCGGCGCGACGTCGTGCTCGCCTACATGCCCTACGTGATCATCATCGTGCTGTTCTCCGTGCAGCAGATCCCGCCGATCACGAAGGCGCTGAACGCCGTCACCGCGAAGTTCCGCTGGCCGGGGCTGGACGTGCGCACCCCGGCGGGGGCGCAGGCCTCGTCGACGACGTTCACGTTCAACTGGCTCGCCGCGGCGGGGACGATCCTGCTGATCGCGGGAGTGCTGACGGCCCTGGTGCTGGCGGTACGTCCCGGGGACGCGCTGCGGGCCTACGGCCAGACCCTGCGCGAACTGCGCTCCGCCATCGCCACGGTGATGCTCGTCCTGGCGCTGGCCTACGTCATGAACCTGTCGGGTCAGACCATCACCATCGGGCAGTGGCTCGCCGCGACCGGCGGGTTCTTCGCCGTGCTCTCCCCGGTGCTGGGCTGGTTGGGGACCGCCGTCACCGGGTCGGACACGTCGTCGAACTCGTTGTTCGGCGCACTGCAGGTCGCGGCAGCCCAGAAGTCCGGCCTGGACCCGGTCCTGCTCGCCGCCGCGAACTCGTCCGGCGGCGTCCTCGGGAAGATGATCTCGCCGCAGAACCTCGCGATCGCCGCGGCCGCGGTCGGGATGGCCGGGCGCGAGGGAGAGATCTTCCGGCGGGTGCTCCTGTGGAGCCTGATCTTCCTCGCCGGCATGTGCGTGCTCGTGTACCTGCAGTCGACGCCGGTGCTGGGGTGGATGCTGCCCTGACGAGCAGTCAGGGGGTGCCGGCGCGGTGCAGCGCGAGCGTCGCGTCGGCCGGCCCGGTCGGCGACCAGGTGCCCGACTCCGCCGTCCAGGTGCGTCCGTCGAAGGTGACCCGGTCCAGGGCGAGGCGGGTGGCGTGGGCGACCAGCCACGAGGCGATCGCCCAGCCGGCCCCGGGGGACTGGCGCCCGGACAGGCGCGCGGTGCCGAGCTCGGCGGTCGCGAGGCGCGCCACGGTCTCCCGCGGCGGCGTCGAGACGTCGAGGTCGGTGCAGGTCAGGCCACCGGGGGCCTGACCGAGGAAGGCGAGGGCGAGGGTGCGCGCCTCGGGCTCGTGGTCGGCGTAGGCCTCCGGGTAACCGCTGCGCTGGACCCGCTGGGCGGCCTCGGTGACGTCCATCGACGCCCAGCCCGGGGTCGCTAACAGGGCGTCGTAGAACTTGGTCGTCGAGGTGACGGTGTCGGTCAGCTCCGCCTCGGTGCCCCACCCCTGGCTGGGCCGCTGCTGGAAGAGCCCGACCGAGTCGCGGTCGCCCCCGGAGAGGTTCGCCAGCCCGGACTCCTGGATCGCCGTGGCGAGGGCGATCGTCACGGCACGGTCCGGGGCGCCCAGCTTGCGCCCGACCCCGGCGATGGTGGCCGCGTTGTCCATCTGCTCGGGCGAGCCGCTCCAGGTCGGGCGCAGGCCGGGGGAGCCCGGGGGTGCGGTCACGGTGCACTGCGAACTCGTCGTCACCCCGGACACCCCGTTCACGATCGCGACGACGATCCCGACGAGCGCCAGCACCACCACGAGCGCGAGGGCCACGGGGAGCAGCCACCCGCGACCGGCGATCGGCCCACCCGGCCGCATCAGTCCCGTCACCAACGCCCCCGGGTCGTCCTCGCACTCACCGGGTCCCAGTGTCCCACCCGCGCCGGTTCCGCCCGGGGAGCGGACGGGACGACCGCTCGCCGCCGCGCCCACACCCGGCTCCCACACCGCTCGACGGCCGCACAGCCGCGGCACAGGGAACGCCCAGCGCGCGGTGAGGAACCCGGCTGATCGTCTCCCGTCGTGACCACCTCCGTCATCACCGCGCCGCCCGCCGGCCCGGAGTCCGCCCCGGAGCCCCGCGCGACCACCCGCTGGTTCCGACCGGGCTTCGCCGGGGTCCTCGTCCTCGCCGCCCTCGTGGACCTCTGGGACGTCGGCTCGAACGGCACCGCGAACGCCTTCTACGCCGCCGCGGTGCAGGCCTCCACGCGCAATCCGGTGGCCTGGCTCTTCGCCGCGGTCGACGCGCCCGGGTTCATCACCGTCGACAAGCCGCCGGCCGACAACTGGTGGATGGGGCTGTGGGCGAACCTGTTCGGGTTCTCGCCCTGGTCGATGCTCGTCCCGCAGGCGGTCCTCGGGATCGCCACGGTGGCGCTGCTGGTGCTCACGGTCCGGCGCTGGTCCGGGCCGGGGGCGGCCCTCGTCGCGGGCGCCGTGCTGGCGCTCACGCCGGTCGCGGTGATCATGTTCCGGTTCGACGACCCCGACCCGATGCTGACCTTCCTGCTGGTCGCGGCCGCCTACGCGCTGGTGCGGGCGCTCGACGCAGCCGCTCGGCGGGCCGGGACCTGGTTCCTCATCGCGTGCGGGCTGCTGATCGGGCTCGGCTTCCTCGCGAAGATGGGGGTGGCGCTGCTCGTCGTCCCCGCGTTCGCGCTGGTGTACCTGGTGGCCTCCGCGGTGCCGTGGCGACGCCGGATCGGGCAGCTGGTCGCAGGCCTGGGCGGGATCGTCGTGGGCGCGGGGTGGTTCCTCGCGCTCGTGGCGGTGTGGCCGGCGTCGTCGCGCCCCTGGATCGGGGGCTCGACCGACAACTCGCTGCTTCAGCTCGCCGTCGGCTACAACGGCGTCTCGCGCCTCGTCGGCCGCTCGGGTGGCCCCGGGGCAGGCCCGGGGCGTGGTGGCGCGCCGGGTGGCTTCGCGGGCTTCGGTGGTCAGGCCGGGCTCGGTCGGATGTTCTCCACCGAGTTCGGCGGTCAGATCGCCTGGCTCCTGCCCGCCGCGCTGCTGGCGCTGGTCGCCCTGCTCTGGCTGAGCCGACGGGCGCCGGCCGATGACCGGCTGCGGGCCGCGGCGCTGCTGTGGGGCGGCTGGCTCGTCGTCAGCGCCGCGGTCTTCTCCTTCATGGCGGGGATCGTCCACTCGTACTACACGATCGTCATGGCCCCGGCGATCGCCGCGCTCGTCGCGATCGGTGCCCGTGAGGCGTGGCGGCGCCGCGCGGAGCCGGCCGCCCGGATCACCGCCGCCGTCGGGGTCCTCGGCACCGCGATCTGGTCGGCGGTGCTGCTCGGGCGCAGCCCGACGTTCGTGCCGTGGCTGCCCGGGACGGTGCTCGTCGCCGGTGTCCTGGCTGCGCTGCTGATCGTGGTCCCGACGGTGCTCGCGCGCCGCGCCGGCGTCGTCGCGACGCTGGTGCTCGGGCTCGTCGCCACCCTCGGCGGCGCGAGCGCCTACGCGATCGACACGGTCGTGACCCCGCACGCCGGCACCGAGGCGAGCGCCGGGCCGACGGTGCGTGACGCGCGCGCGTCCCGGTTCACCGCGGGGCCCGGGCGCACGACGCGGGCCGGGCAGGCCGGTCAGGCGGCCCGGGCCGCCGGCGCGAACCGCGGGGGCCCGGGTGGCGGCGGTGGCTTCGGCGCCGCCGACCCGCAGGTCACGGCCCTGCTGCGCGGCGCGGGGACGCAGTGGTCGGCCGCGACGCCCACGACGATGGCCGCGGCCGGGCTCGAGCTGGCCAGCGACACGTCGGTGATGGGGCTCGGCGGGTTCTCCGGCTCCGACCCGACCCCGACGCTGGCGCAGTTCCAGGCCGACGTCAGCGGCCACCTCGTGCGCTTCTACGTCGCACCCGCCGCGGGCGGCCAGCGAGGGTTCGGGGGCGGAGGCGGGCGCGGGGCCGCGCTCGCACCGATCCAGGCGTGGGTGCAGGCCCACTGGACCGGTACCCGCGTCGGGGCCGACACCGTCTACGACCTGTCCGCCGCGCCCCACTGAGTACCTCGGACCCGAGCGCCGAGTGGACTCCCATGGCTGAGGCCGCAGCCCTGACGGTCCACTCGGAGCGACGGAGGGCGCTGCGAGCGCGGAGCGCGCCCGGCGACGGCATGATCGTGCGGTGACCCTCGCCCGGATCGCGCTCGGCACGGTCGGCGTCGTCGGGGCTGCGGTGCTGCTGGTCGTCGTGGTCGGCACCTTCCTGCCGCGGACGCCGATGATCGGCTTCTTCGGCTCGTTCGTCTCCGGGCAGTACCCGGTGCACGTCGTCCCGGCGGCCCTGGTCGGGACCGGGCTGGGCCTCGGGCTCGTCGCGCTCGGGGTGCCCGGGCTCGGGGTGACCGTCGCCGTCGTCGGCGCGGTCGCGCTGGTCGGCAGCCTCGTCGTGCTGCGGGCCCTGCGCGCGAGCGCGCGGGCCGAGGGCGTGCGGGTCGACTGGGTGCTGGCCCTGCGGGCGGTGGACCAGTCGGGCGCGACCCCGGACGTCACGGCGACCTACCGGCCGGGCCTCGACCTGGAGGTCTTCCTGCCGCCCGGGCCGGGGCCTCACCCGGTGATGGTGTGGGTCCACGGCGGGAGCTGGGTGCGCGGCACCCGCGCGGACCGCAGCCGCAGCAACCGCTGGTTCGCCGAGCAGGGCCTCGCGGTGGCCGCCGTGACCTACCGGCTGCCCGCCGACCCGGCCCTGCCCGGCGCGACCCTCGGGGAGGCCCAGCGCGACGACGTGGCGGCCGCGCTCGCCTGGGTCCGCGGGCCGGGGCGTGAGTACGGACTGGACCCGGCAGCGGTCACCCTCGCCGGTCAGTCCGCGGGCGCCACGCTCGCGCTGACGACGACGGCGGCACTCGTCGGGGTCCCCGGAGCCGGGCTGCCCGGGGAGGCGCCGACACCGCCGCCGGCCGCCGGCGTCGCGTTCTACCCGGTCGTCGACCTGCGCCTCGTCGCGCCGGGGCTGCAGGACGCGGTGTTCGGGGGGCCCGCCACGACGCTCCCCGCGCTCACCCGTGCGGCGTCACCCACCGACCTCGTCGCCGGGTCGCTGCCGCCGACGATGCTCGTCGTGGGGGTCGCGGACAACTTCATCCGCGCCGACCTGGTCCGCGCCCACGACGCCGCCCTGCGCGCCGCCGGCGTCCCGGGCCGGCTGCTCCAGGTGCCCTACGCCGATCACGTCTTCGACCACCCGTACGGCTCCCCGGGTGGCCAGATCGCCCGGCCCGCGGTCCTCGCCTTCCTGCGCGCGCGGGCCTGGACGGCCGCCACGCACTGAGGCACTGCCCCCGCCCGGCCACGACGACCCGAGAGTGCGCTCATGGGGCGGGGCAGGTCGCATCCAGCCCCATGGACGCACTCTCGGCGGGCTCGCGGCCCGGCGCGCCCGGCAGGATCACCGGGGGGGCCGGACCCGATCGTGCTCGACCGCGTCCCGGTCGCCCCACCTGCCAGGATCGCCGGCGTGCTGCGCCATCACGGATCACGCCGGGGGACCGGGTTCGCGGCCTGGACCGTCGTCGTCGAGGGCACCGACGTGCTGCTCGTCGACAGCGGCTACCCGGGCGACGCCGAGGCGCTCGTCGCGTCGGTGACGGCGACGGGCCGGACCCTCGACGACGTCGTGGCCGTGCTCGTCACCCACGCGCACGTCGACCACGTCGGTGGGCTCGCCGCGCTCCCGGACCACGTCCCCGTCCTGAGCTCCCAGGGCGAGGCCGCGCACCTGCGCCGCGAGTTCCTCGAGCAGGTCTCCCCGGCGGCGCTCGTCGCGCGGCTGTGGCGTCCGCGGGTGGCCCGCTGGACCCTGGGCGTGCTGCGCTCCGGCGGCCTGCGCGACGTGGCGCTGCCGCGCGCGGCGGGCGTCGACATCGGGGGGCGCCTCGACCTGCCGGGGCGCCCCGTCGCGGTCCCGACGCCAGGCCACACCAGCGGGCACGTCGCCTGGCACTTCCCCGACGACGGCGTGGTCGCCACCGGTGACGCGCTGGTCACCGCCCACCCGACGAGCGCGCTGACCGGACCGCAACTGCTCGAGGAGATGTTCCACCACGACCCGGCGGCCGCGGAGTCCTCGCTCGCCGCCCTGCGCGCCCTGGACGCCGACCGGCTCTTCCCCGGCCATGGCCCGCCCGTGAGGTGGCCCATGTGAGTACTTGTGGTGGCTGTGACGGCCACACCTACTCGCCTGCGCGGAGCGCACCTCGTCACCGGCGCCCGGGGCGCCGTCGGCTCCGGTGTCGTCGCCGGCCTGCGTGCCGCCGGCGTCCCCGTCCGCGCCGCCGGCCGGGATCCCGAGAAGCTCGACGTGCCCGACGACGTGGCGCGGGTGCGGCTCGACCTCACCGACCCGTCGTCGTTCGGTCCCGCGCTCGACGGCGTCCGCGCGGTGTTCTGCTACGTCACCGGCGAGCTCGACGCGTTCGCGTCCGCCGCCGCTCGCGCCGGGGTGGAGCACGCGGTGCTGCTCTCCTCGGAGTCGGTGCTCACCGAACCCGACCCGGCCCCCGACGGGCTCGCCGCGCACCACGCCGACGCCGAGACCGCCCTGCGCGGCGCGGGTCTCCCGACGACGGCGTTGCGTCCCGGGGCCTTCGACCGCAACACCTACCAGTGGTGGTCGGGCATCCGGGCCGGAGTGGTCGAGCTTCCCTACCCGCACGCGGCCGGCGCCCCGATCGACGAGCGCGACATCGCCGACGTCGCCGTGGCGGCGCTGCTCGGCGGACCTGCCGACGAGTCCCCGCACCTCACCGGGCCCGAGTCGCTGACCTTCGCCGAGCAGGTCGGGATCGTGGCCGCCCACCTCGGCCGGCCGATCGAGGTGCGCGAACTGGACCCGGCGACGGCCCGGGAACGGATGCTCGCACGTGTGCCGGAAGGGGTGGTGGACTCGCTCTTCCGCTACTGGGCGCACACCCTCGATGGCCCGGCGTCGGT
>JAVXWR010000734.1:0-4243 GCA_032230725.1 Actinomycetota bacterium | reverse complement strand
GGCGCCGACCTGAGCACCGCTCACGGCGCCGACACCACCGACACCCACCGCGGAGGACACCCGTGACCGCTCCGGCCGGAGGCCTGGACTGGCTGCTCTCCGACTTCGCCTCCGGCACGCCCGGCGTACGCCACGTCATGGTGGTGTCCGCCGACGGCCTCCGCCTCGCGGTCAGCCGCGGCGTCGAGCCGGAGCTCGCCGACCAGCTGTGCGCCGCGACCTCCGGCCTGGTCAGCCTGGCCCGCGGCACGGCGACGCTGCTCGACGCGGAGCCGGTGAACCAGACGATCGTCGAGATGGCGGGCTGCTACCTGTTCGCCACCTCGATCAGCATGGGGTCGACGCTCGCCGTGCTGACCGACCGGTCCGCCGACATGGGGCTGATCGGGTACGAGATGACCATGCTGGCCGCCCGGGTCGGCCACGCGCTCACACCGAGCTCCCGGGTGCGGGTCGAGGGATGACCGTGGACCGACGTCCCGGTCCTCCTCCGCAGGACGGTGGGCGGGTGGTGCCCAACTACGCCTTCACCGCCGGCCGCACCCGCTCCACGCGGATGGACATGCCGATGGAGGCGCTGGTGACGGCGACCGAACTCGGCCTCGCCAAGCGCTCCGGGCTGGCGCCCGAGCACCGGTCGATCCTCGAGGCGGCCGTCGAGCCGGTGTCGCTGGCCGAGATCGGCCACCTGCTCGGCGTGCCCGTCGGCGTGGCCCGTGTGCTGGTCTCGGACCTCGCCGCCGACGACTATCTCGCCGTCCACCTCCCGCTCGTCGGACCGGACGGACGCCCCCGACGCGAACTCCTGGAGAGGTTGCTCGATGGACTACGCGCCCGCTGAGCGCGCCCCCGCGCCGGCAGCCGCCCGCGAGGGGTTGCTCCCGCTCAAGATCCTGATCGCCGGCGGCTTCGGCGTCGGGAAGACGACCCTGGTGCGCTCGTTGTCGGAGGTCCCGCCGCTGTCGACCGAGCAGGAGATGACGAGCCTGTCCGACGGCATCGACGACGCGAGCGTGGTGCCCGACAAGACGACGACCACCGTCGCCATGGACTTCGGGCGCATCACCGTCGACGACAAGCTCGTGCTGTACCTGTTCGGCACGCCGGGTCAGTCCCGGTTCTGGTTCATGTGGGACGAGCTGGCGCGCGGCGCGGTGGGCGCGGTGATCCTGGTCGACCTGCGCCGCATCGACGACTGCTTCGCCGCCATCGACTACTTCGAGAACCGCGGCGTGCCCTTCGTCGTCGCCATCAACGGCTTCCCGGGCACCGCGGGCTTCGACGACGAGACGGTACGCGACGCGATGGCGCTGCCGCCCGGTTCGCCGCTGGTGCGGGTCGACGCCCGCGACGACGGGTCGTGCCGGGCGGCGCTGGTGACCCTCGTCGAGCACGCCCTGGCCCGCAGCGGCTGAGGCGCCGCGGCCGAGGCCGGGGCCGGGGCCGGGTACGGCTAGCGCAGGCCCGACGCGGGCCGGGTCTCCCACAGCGTCCACAGCGGGGAGTAGCCGACGCGCGGCCAGAACACCGAGGACAGCGGGTTCGGCGGGTTGTAGTAGAGGTAGGTCCCGCGCACCGGCCCGGCGCGCCGCCCCGACTCGAGCGCCCCGAGCGCCGTCGCCACCAGGTGCGCGCCCACCCCGCGGCCGCGCTCGGACGCGGTCACCGACGCGCAGTTGACGTAGCCCCACACCCCGGGCGGGAGCAGGTTCGCCAGCCACGCCCCCGGGCCGGCGTCCGCGTGACCACACTCGATCATGCCGACGACCGCGCCGTCGCGCTCCGCCAGCCACGTCGGCTCCCCGCGCCCCAACCGGTCGCGGATCATCGTGCGCTTCACCGCCTCCGCGTCGGGCCGGGCGAGCGAGCCGCCGACCTGGCTGGAGTAGCCGAGCTCCTCGAGGGCGAGGCGCACGCACGCGTCGAGGTCGGCCGGCTCGGCCCGGCGCACCCGCAGCGTCGGGTCGGGGAGCGGCGCCGCGACGGGACCGGTGGGGCGCACCGCCAGCACGGCGAGCGGGACCAGCCCGTGGTCGAGGAAGACCCGGGTGGCGACGACGTCGCGGCTGGGCCAGGTGACCGCGGCCGCGGAGTCCTCGTCGCGCAGCACCGCGGGCAGCACGTGACCGCGCCAGGCCGCCAGCAACGCGTGCAGCGGGGCGTGTCCCGCCGCGCCGATCACCGGGTGCAGCTCGGTGACCTGGGCCGCCGACCACAGCAGCGACCCGCTGCCTGCCGGCCACACGTGGTGGGTGACGACCCCCGCGACGCGCTCCGGCGGGGTCCCGACGACGACGACGTCGCCCGGCGGGGGCGCCGCGGCGCGCGGCAGCCGCGGGTCGAGGGCGGCGAACCGGCGCCGCTGGACCTCGAGCAGGTCGGCGAGCACCTGCGCGGGGGACTCCGGGAGCGCGGCGCGCGGTGCGCCGGTCATCCCCGGCGCCCGGGCGCGCGGCGCGGGGCCGACCCCCGACCGGCGTGCCCAGCTGCTCCGTCGGGTTCCTCCGGGCGACGGCAGCGGAAGATCGCGGTCCCGGGGAACAGGGCCCCGCGCAGCGGGGACCACTGGCCCCACACCTCGTCGAGGTCGTCCGGCCACTCCGGCTCGACGACGCCCTCGAGGACCAGACCCGCGGCGACGACGTCCGCGATCCGGTCACCGAGGGTGCGATGGTGCTCGACGTAGACGATCCGGCCCTCGTCGTCGGCCTCGGCGTAGGGAGTCCGGTCGAAGTAGGACTGGGTGACGCAGAGACCGTCCTCGCCGGGGTCGTCCGGAAAGATCCAGCGCATCGGGTGGTTGACCGCGAACACCCACCGCCCGCCCGGGCGCAGCACCCGGGCGACCTCGGCCATGAGGCCCGCGGTGTCGGCGACGAAGGGCACCGCGCCGAACGCCGAGCAGGCGAGGTCGAAGGCGGCGTCGGGGAAGGGCAGGTGCGAGGCGTCGGCCTGGACCAGCGGCACGGCCACCCCGGAGCGGGCGTCGGCGGCGCGGGCCTGCGCCAGCATGCCTGCCGAGAGGTCCAGCCCCACGGCGTCGGCCCCGCGCTCGACGAGCCAGCGCGCGCACGAGGCGGCGCCGCACCCGACCTCGAGCACGCGGGCCCCGACCAGCGCCGCCGGGGGACCGAGGAGTGCGGCGTCGGCCTCGCGCAGCCGTTCCGGGCACCAGACGAAGTCGACGTCGCCGAGGAACGGCCCGTGCTCTGCCTGGTAGCCCGGGGCCTCGTCGTCCCACCAGGCGCGGCTCGCGGCCACCGACTCCCCGGGTCCGACGGGCCGGGCGACCACACCCGCCGACGCTCCCGGCCCTGGTGAGGGCATCGCGGAGCCGGCGCTCATGGGGGCATCCTGGCACGCCTCCACGACCGCTCCGTCACGTGCCGGACCGGTCGGCGCACGGCCGGGTCTGCGCCCCCTGCCCCGTTTGCCGGACGCGCGACGCGACGGATACGATGGAGGTCCACGTCAGTGGTCTCGCCCTGTCCGGATCCGCTCTGCCCGGTTTCCTTCCGGCTGGGGAACGATCCCTTCGGCCCTCTCGGGGGCCGACCAGCGTTCAGGTCGACGTCCGCCCTCGTGGAGTGAGTCCACCCGACCGAGACCTGCCCATTCCCGGAGCCGTCCACCGTATGTCCATCGACACCCACACCGCCCCGAACACGACCAGCCCTCAGGTGGCTGTGAACGACATCGGGTCGGAAGAGGACTTCCTCGCTGCCATCGACAAGACGATCAAGTACTTCAACGATGGCGACATCGTCGAAGGCACCATCGTCAAGGTCGACCGAGACGAGGTCCTCCTCGACATCGGCTACAAGACCGAGGGCGTCATCCCCTCGCGCGAGCTGTCCATCAAGCACGATGTCGACCCCCACGAGGTCGTCGCCGTCGGCGACGAGGTCGAGGCCCTCGTCCTCCAGAAGGAGGACAAGGAGGGTCGGCTGATCCTGTCCAAGAAGCGCGCGCAGTACGAGCGCGCCTGGGGCACGATCGAGCAGCTCAAGGAGAACGACGAGCCGGTCAAGGGCACCGTCATCGAGGTCGTCAAGGGTGGTCTCATCCTCGACATCGGCCTCCGCGGCTTCCTCCCCGCCTCCCTGGTCGAGATGCGCCGCGTCCGCGATCTCCAGCCGTACGTCGGCAAGGAGATCGAGGCCAAGATCATCGAGCTGGACAAGAACCGCAACAACGTGGTCCTGTCCCGCCGCGCCTGGCTGGAGCAGACCCAGTCGGCGGT
>JAVXWR010000726.1:0-7987 GCA_032230725.1 Actinomycetota bacterium | reverse complement strand
CGTCGGGGACCTACCGTGCGGGAATGTCGTCCTCGCGGGGAACGGAACGGGACGGGGCCGGATCCGGCGGCGATGCGCCGCCCGTGAATCCGGGCGACGCGCCGGACCCCGGGCCTCCCGGCGGGGGCATGGTGACCGCGTTCCGCCGAGCCGAGCAGCTCCTCGAGCACCGCCGCCCGCTGGACGCGCTGAAGGCCCTCGGGCCGCTGCTGGAGGCGGAGTCCGACGCCGCCTCGGTGCACCTGCTCGCGGCGCGCGCGTACCTGGCGTCAGCCCAGTTCCGCCGCGCCGAGGCCGCCTTCCTCCGGGTGCTCGAGATCGACCCCGCGGACCACTACGCCCGCTTCGCCCTCGGTCGCACGCTGCAGCGGCAGTCGCGGCTGGAGGAGGCCCGCGCCCAGCTCCGCATGGCCGCCGCGATGACCCCGCGCCCCGAGTACCAGGAGGCGCTGGGCGAGGTCAGCGCATCGATCGCGGTGCGTCGGGGAGCCTGAGTCGGTCGCGTCTCGCCCGCGCCGCGTCGACCCGTCCGGCCGCCGGGGAGACACTGCACCGCAAACGGATCGGAGATCCGAGCGCCGTGCAGTGACTCCCTCGTAGCAGGAGGTGACCTGAGGCACCGCGGCCGGCTACGGCGTCGTGCTGGTCGCGTAGGCCTCGGCGGCGGCGTAGACGCGGCGCCCGTAGTCGTCGGAGTTGTTGTAGGAGAGCACCGCGGAGCGCCAGCCCTGCCCCGAGGCGAGATCCCGGCCGCCCGCGCAGAGGTACCGCCCGGCCGCGAGGGCCGCGTCGAAGATGTTGTCCGGGTCCGCGCGCCCGTCGGTGTTCCCGTCGGCGCGCCACTTGGCCCATGTCGAGGGGATGAACTGCAGCGGGCCGACCGCGCGGTCGAGGGTGGGGTCGCCGTCGAGCAGCCCGCCGTCGGTGTCGCCGATCGTGCGGTTGCCGCTGGTGCCGTCCAGGGGCACGCCGACGATCCGGGGCTCGATGTCGCCGTTCGGCGCGATGTGTGCGCCGCGGTAGCGCCCGTGGTTGGACTCGATGCGGGCGAGCCCGGCGATCGTCACCCACGACAGGTGGCACTGCGGGTCGACCTGGCGCATCGTCAGGTCCGCCATCCCGTAGGCCTGCAGCGCGATCGGCGGGATGTTCGTCCGCGAACCGAGGCCGTTGGCCCACGCCGAGACGGTCGGCGCGCCCGGCGCACCGGCCCCGGCCGTGTTCGTGCCGGGCAGCAGGGCGGAGGGCGGGGCGAGAGCGGTCGGCTGCCCGACGGTGCCGAGGTCGACCTGCGCGGGCGCGACCTCGAGCGCGGGGATCTCCTCCGGGCCGGCGTCGGTGCGGCCGAACTGGCTGCGCTGCTGCAGCATGACGACCGTCCCGATCACCGCCGCGACCAGCACCAGCACCAGCGCCAGGCGGCCGAGCGCCGCGGTCCGTCGCGGCGGGGTGGGTGTCGACGACGGCGGAGGCGGGCCCCCGACCGGCAGCGGCCCGACCGGGGACGAGCGGGCGCCCGCCCCGACGCGCGGCGCGGTCGCGGTGAGCGCAGCGGCGACGGGAGCCGCGGTAGGCGTCGCGGGCGCGGCGGGGGTCGACGTGGCCGGGGCCCGGGGCGTCGCGGACGGCACCCGCAGTCCCCGGGAGAGCCGCCGCGCCCGGCTCGCCCGAGCCGAGGACGCCGCCCCGGGATCGGGGGTCTCGCCGTCGGGATCGGGGGCCTCGTCGTCGGGCTCGGGGTCGGTCTCCTCGGCGTCGGTCTCCTCGGCCTCGGTCGCGGCGCCCCGACCCGGCGCCCGGAAGCGCTCGGTGGCGTCGTCGGGGACCGGCGCGCGGAACCGGGCGGTCGCGTCGCGGTCGTCTCCGGGCGGATCGGGTGGACCCGCCCCGCGCAGGGAGCCGACGCTCGTGCTCATCGGGGAGCCAGATTACGGCCCGGTCACCACGGCCCTCCCCCGGCCCGGCGACGACGGGCCTCTACTGCCACCGAATGCAAGCATCGACGCTCTGCTTGCAACCAGAACGGCCCCGGCCCACCCTGACCTACCCCTCGAACAGCGCCCGACCCCAGTAGTCGCCCGGGTTCCCCGGGGCCACCCCGGGCGGGCAGGCGAAGAGCGCCGACGAGGTGTGCTGGATGTACTCGTTGAGCGCGTCGTGGGCCCCGAGCTGCGACTGCAGCCGCACGAACTGCGCGGGCGAGCGCATGAACGCGATGAAGAAGAGCCCGGCGTCGAGCATGCCGGTCCGCGGGTCCACGCCGTCGGTGTAGGAGTAGCTGCGCCGCAGGATCGCCGTCCCGTTGTTGTTCTCGGGCGCCGCGAGGCGGATGTGCGCGTCCATCGGGATCGCGGGCACGCCGCCGGCGAGGGTGGCGTGGAAGTCGGGCGGGGTGAACTCGTCGCCGCCGGAGAGCGGACCGCCGCTCGCCTTCGACCGGCCGAACACGTTCTCCTGGTCGGACAGCACGTCGCGATCCCAGGTCTCGATGATCATGCGGATGCGCCGCGACACGAGGTAGCTGCCCCCGGCCATCCACGAGGCGGCACCCGGCAGGTCTCCGGGGGCCACCCAGACCGACCGCGACATCGCGCCGGGGTCCTCGACCTTGAGGTTGCGGGTGCCGTCCTTGAAGCCCATGAGGTTGCGGGCCGTCGCCTGCGTGGTCGAGGTCGAGGAGGTCCGGCCGAACCCGAGCTGGGTCCACCGGGTGACGACGGTGCCGCGGCCTAGCCGGGCGAGGTTGCGGACGGCGTGGAACGCGACCTGCGGGTCCTCCGAGCACGCCTGGATGCAGATGTCACCCGCGGACTTCGTCGGGTCGAGGAAGTCCCCGGGCAGGGCCGGGAGCTCGGCGAGCTCGGTGGGACGCCGGGCGGCGAGCCCGAAGCGGCCGTCGAAGAGACCCGGCCCGAACCCCACGGTGACGGTCAGGTTCCCGGGGGCCAGGCCGTCGGCCTCCCCGGTGTCGGCGGGCGGGCTCTGCTGCTCGTCGCTCGAGCCCGGCACCGGCTGCCCCTGCGTCATCGCCTCGGCGGCCGCGGTCCAGGTGGTGAGCATCGCGACGAGGTCGGCCCGCGTCGAGCCGGGGGCGACGTCGAACGCCGCGAAGGCCAGCCGGTCCTGCGCCGCGGTGTCGATCCCGGCCTGGTAGCCGGATCGGAACGGGACGGTCTGGGGTGGGGGTGGCGGGGCGTCGGTCGAGCAGGCGGCGAGCACACCGCCGGCCGCGCCGACCCCCGCGAGGAGGCCGGCGCGGCCGAGGAAGCGACGACGGTTGAGCGCGGACGTGGTCAGGCCACCTTTCCGGAGACCTGGGACAGGGGCTCGGCCAGCGCGTTGACGCGGTCCGCGAGCACGCGCCGCTGGGCGTCGTTCACCGTCGAGTAGTCGACGTAGGCCGGGATGCCGGGCGCGGCCTCACCGGTGCGGAAGGGCGCCAGCTCGTCGGTGATGCCGGTGAACCGGGCCTGGAGCTGGGTGGCCAGCGCCGGGTCCTTGGTCTGCAGCGAGGGCTTGAGCAGCTCGAACGCCTTCTGGGCGCCGGCGATGTTGGCGTCGAAGTCGGAGAGGTCGGTGTGCGAGTACGCGTCCTCCTCGCCGGTGACCTTCGACGTCGAGACCTCGGTCAGCAGCTCGCTCGCGCCGTTGGCCAGCTGCGCGGGCTGGTACTCCGCCGTGCCCACGAGGGACTGCAGCTTGGCCACGTCGGCGTCGAGCTTGTCGGCGATCGGTGCCATCCCCGCGGCGGTCCGGTCCACCCAGAGCGCCTGCTCGATCCGGTGGAACCCGGTCCACTCGGTGCCCGGCTCGACGTCGGCAATGCGCTGGTCGATCGCGGGGTCGAGGTCCCCGAAGCTCTCCGCCACGGGCTCGATCGTCTCGTAGTGGTAGCGGGCGGGCGCGTAGGCCTTCTGCGCGGCCGCGACGTCACCGGCGCGCACCGCGTCGGTGAACTGCTTCGTCGCGGGGACCAGGGCGGCGACCTCGGCGGTCACGTACTGCTTGTAGCCCGCGGTCGCGGTCGCCAGCGAGGCGTCGACGGGCGCCGGCGCCTGGCCGGCCTGACCGGTCACCGTGAGCTGCGCGGTGTCCTGTGCGGCACCCGGGCAGTAGACGGTGTAGGTGCCGGGGTCGAGGCGCAGCGAGAAGTCGCTCGACAGACCGGCGACGACGTTCTCCTTCTCGCCGAGGATCCGGTTGTCCTTCTGGACCTCGCCCTCGGTCACCTTGGACGTGCCGGAGTTGGTCACGGTGAAGACGACCGGCCCCGCGGGCACCGACGCGGGCTGCGGAGCGCATCCGGCGTCGCTGAGGGTCATCGAGACCTTGCTGCCCTGCGCGGCCTGGTCGCCGGAGCCGGAGGAGCAGGCGGCGAGCAGCCCGGCGGTGACCACGGCGACGGCGAGGGCACCCACGACGGCGCTGCCGCGACGACGGGGCCGCGCCGGGAGGGGCGAGACGGGGGACACGGGGGGTCCTTTCTCAGGGGTCGGGGACAGACGGGTCCCGGCGACACGACGGAACGGGACTGGCGGTCGGGGTCAGGCCGAGGCGCCGGCGGTGGCCGACGCGGTGGAGCGGGCGGGCCGGCGGACGGGCCAGAGGACGAAGACGAGCATCGGCACCAGGTAGATCAACCAGGCGACGACCTCGATCAGGGTGGGCTGCGGCTGGATGCCCAGCACGCCGGTGAGCAGCGAGGAGATCGGGGTACCGGGCTGCACGACCGCGGACAGGTCCGCGACCTGGGTCTGGCCCACGTTCAGCCAGGTGGCCTCGTGGGCGGTGTGCACCGCGCTGACGAACAGGCCCGCCGCGACGAGCACGAGGAACACGGCGGTCACCGTGAAGAAGCGACCGAGGTCGATGTGGACCGCACCTCGGTAGATCCCGTAGCCCAGACCGATGGCGACGAGGATCCCGAGCGCGGCCCCGCCGCCGGCGGTGACCGGGCTGGTTGCGGACTGGAACGCGGCGAGCAGGAAGACGGTGGTCTCGAAGCCCTCGCGCAGGACCGCGAGGAACGCCATCCCGATCAGGGCCCAGGTGGAGCCCCGGGCCAGCGCGCTCTCGGCGGCCGCCTCGAGCTCGCGGCGCATGGTGCGCGCGTGTCCGCGCATCCACACGATCATGTAGGTGATCATCCCGACGGCCACCAGGCCGATCACCGTCTCCAGACCCTCCTGCTCCTGCTGGGGCAGGTCGGCGGAGACCACCTCGAGGACGACGGCGACGACGATGCAGATCAGGACGGCGAGGGCGACGCCGGCCCACATCGGGCGCAGCGCCGCGCGGTCCCCGCGGCGACGCAGGAAGCCGGCGACGATCCCGACGATGAGGGCGGCCTCCAGCCCCTCCCGGAGTCCGATCACGAACGTCGCCAGCACCGGAGGCCACCTCCACGGTCCGCGTGGACCGGGCGGCCCTCGCTCTCGCCGCAGTCTTAGGTTTGCCTCACCTTCGAGTCAAGAGCCGAGCGACGGAAAGACGATCTACCGGCGTCGCCTCAACGGCTGACCAGCGCAGACCACGAGCGAAAATCGGGATAATTCGGTCACTCCCAGTGCGAACGCCACTCGTCCGGGGCGGTCCGGCGGGGCTGCCCCTCACCCGGTACGGACAGCCTTGCCTCTGCGGACCGCAGCTGCGCGCCGAGGGCGGTGGCCGCGGCCCGCAGCTCCCCCTCGGGGTCGCCTCCGGCCAGATACGCGGCGACGACCGCGGCCGGTGCACCGTCGGGGACCGCCGCCGCGAGGAGGTCCGTCGGGACCCCGGCACGCGTCGCGCGGCTGACGTACTTGGCGAGCAGGGCGGCCGCGGGCTGGGCGAGCGCGACCCCGTCGAGCACCGACTCCCGCCGCTTCTCGGTGGCCTTGAGCTCCTCCCAGCGCACGTCCTGGTCGGTGGCGTTGATCACCCCGGCCTCGTCGGCGAACACGTGCGGGTGCCGGCCGACCAGCTTCGCCACGAGCTCGGCGGCCACGTCGTCCACGTCGAACCGTCCGGGCTCCGCCGCCTCGGCCGCGACCCGCGCGTGGAAGAGCACCTGGAGCAGCACGTCGCCGAGCTCCTCGCGGATCGCCGGGACGTCGCCGGCGGCCAGCGCGTCGTAGAGCTCGTAGGTCTCCTCCACCAGGTAGCGCAGCAGGCTGTCGTGGGTCTGCTCGGCGTCCCACGGACAGCCTCCGGGAGAGCGCAGCCGGTCCATCACCGCGACCGCCTCGAGCAGCTCGGCGCCCGGCGGTGCCTCCGGGTCGGGACCCGCCGTCAGGAGCACGGCGCCGGGCGGGGTGTCCCGGCGCCCGCCGGCCGGGACCGCGTCCAGCTCGTCGGCGAAGCGCCGGGCCAACGCCGCGGGCACCGAGGGGTCGAGCAGGACGACGGGGGCGGCGGCGACGAGGCGCACCGCGCGGGCCGGCAGGACCGCCCCGAGCCGCGGGTCGACGACGACGGTGGTGGGGCTGCTCACGGCGCCGGGGACGGGGCCGGCGTTGGGGCAGCAGCGGTCGGTCGGGGGACGACCGGCGCCGGCCCCGGCGGGGCGACCGGCAGCGCGACCTGCAGCGGTTCGACGGTGCCCGCGTCGGCCACGGTGGGCGCGACCCGCACCTGCGTCGGGTCCCAGACCCCGTAGCGGGGATTGACGCGCACACCGAGCTCGACCGCCAGCGGCTGGATCGCCCGCAGACCGAAGCCGAACATCGTCGTGGCGTCGACCAGCTCGGCGGGCACGGCGCCCCCGCCGGCCGGTGGGGCCGTCGTCTCGCGGTCGCGCACGCGCACCACCGTCCACGGCTGCGTCGCCGGGTCCGGGGCCGACTGCCCCGGCGAGGGCGGCGGCGAGCCCGAGACGCTGACGGTGCGCCCGGGCAGGCCGAAGACGAGCGACGACGGTGAGCGCACCGGGGAGTCCGAGGTCAGGCCACCCGGACGCAGGGTCGCGTCGATCACCCGCGCGTCGGGGGGCAGGGCGTCGAGCACGCCCGTCCCCGGATCGGTGGCGAGCCGTGCCGCGGCCTGGTCGGCGGCGGCTCGCGAGCCGAACGTGCCGATGTCCACGGTGGTCGCCAGGCCGTCGAAGGCGCGGCGTCCGATCTCGGTGACGGCGATCTGGTCGGCGACGACCTCGCGCAGCGTGGCCGGGTCGTAGCCGGTGGCGGCCGTGGCCTGGGGCCCGCCCGCCGCCGCGACCTGCTCGTCGACCTGCGCGGGCGCGACCACGATGCCCTCGCGACGGCTCGCCTCGGCGATCACCTCGTGCAGCACCGCGGTGCCCAGGAGCTCCCGGCTCTCGGCGGCCAGCGTCGCGGGGTCGAGCGGTGACGAGCCGGGCGCCCCGGACTGGTGGGCGAGCGCCTGCGCGAGGGCGGGGGCGGCGGTCCGGATCCGGTCGGTGAGCAGGTCCGTCGTCACGACCCGGTCCCCGACGACGGCAGCCACGCCCGGCCCGGGTTCGGGGCCGGCGGCCCCGGTGCCCGTCGAGGAACAGGAGGTGAGGACGCCGAGCGCGGTCAGCCCGGCGACGAGCGCGGGGAGGACACGGCGCGGCCGCGTCCCTGGTCGAGCTCCGCTGCGCTGCGTCTGCGAGGTGCGCCCGATCACGCGGCCACCCTCCCACGGACCCGCCGGGCCACCGGCGGGGCACCGCGACCCGGGCTCACCGCGCGGGGGCGACCCCGGTCCGCGCCATCCACGCCTGCGCGGCGCCGACCGGGTCGTCGGGGTCCGTCGTGAGCGCCACCGCGAGGAGCAGCCGCGCCTGCCAGGGCGAGAGGTCCCCGGCGAAGAGCGCCCCGGCCCGCGCGAGCTCCGCCCCACCGCCCGCGTAGAGCCCCTCGACGGGGCCCGCGCCGGTCCGGCTCGCGACCGCGACCGGCACCCCCCGCTCGAGCAGCGACCGGGCCGTGGCGACGACGGCGGGGGTGGCGTTGCCCGCCCCGAAGCCGGCGACGACCACCCCGCGCGCCCCGGCCGCGACCGCGGC
>JAVXWR010000714.1:0-2789 GCA_032230725.1 Actinomycetota bacterium | reverse complement strand
GGTCGGGGAGCGGCCCGTAGAGCGAGTCGACCTTCCCCCCGAAGGCGTCCCAGACTGACGTCATCAGACGTTCCCTCCCGGCTCGACCCCGGCCTTGCGCCGGTACTGCTCCACGAACTCGAGGAGCGCCGGGCCCCGCGGACGCCGGCCCGGCTGGATGTCGCAGGTGGCCACCTTGGACTCCTGGATGTGGACGTTCGGGTCCATCACGACGCCCAGCAGGTCGTTCGCGGGGTCGCCGGTCGAGAGGCCGTTGGATCCCCAGTGGTAGGGGAGCCCAATCTGGTGGACCGTCTGGTCCCCGATCCGCAGCGGCTTCATGCGCTCGGTGACCACCACCCGCGCCTCGATCGCGGTGCGGGCCGAGATCAGCGTGGCCCACCCCAGGTGCTCGAGACCGCGCTCCCGGGCCAGGGCCGGGGAGATCTCGCAGAAGAACTCCGGTTGGAGCTCGGAGAGGTAGGGCAGGAACCGGCTCATGCCGCCCGCGGTGTGGTGCTCGGTGAGGCGGTAGGTGATGAAGACGTAGGGATAGACCTCGCTCTGCGAGGGGTTGATGCGGTTCCACGCCCGGTCGATCCGCTCGAGCGCGGGGTTGTCCTGCTGGCCGTGGAGCAGGTTGGCCACCGGCGACTCGACCGGCTCGTAGTGCGTGGGCATCGGCCCGTCGGCGAGGCCGGCCGGCGCGTAGAGCCAGGCCTTCCCGTCGGCCTGCATGATGAACGCGTCGGTGCCCGACAGCGCGTCCTCGGCCGTCGCGCCCTCCTCGGGGACGTAGGACGGGGGCTTGGTGACCTCGAAGTCGGGGATGTCGTGGCCGGTCCACCGGCCGGACTCCTCGTCCCACCAGACGTAGGCCTTGCGGTCGCTCCAGGGCTTGCCGTCCCTGTCGGCGGACGCACGGTTGTAGAGCGTGCGGCGGTTCGCCGGCCACGCCCAGCCCCACTCGGCCGCCACCCAGTCCTGCTCGGAGCCGGGCTTGCGCCGATCCGCCTGGTTGACCCCGTCCGCGTAGACGCCGGTGTAGATCCAGCAGCCGGCCGTCGTCGAGCCGTCGGCCTTCAGCTGGGTGTAGCTCGAGAGCGGGTTGCCGTCGGCGTCGTAGCCGTTGATCTCCCCGAGCACGCGCTCCGGGTCCGGCTCCTCGTGGATGCCGAACGTCGGGTAGTCCCAGGTCAGGTCCAGCAGCGGCCGGTCGCGCTCGTCGGTCGACCCCGCCAGCTTCTCCCGGATCTTCTTGCCCAGGTGGAAGTAGAAGTGCAGCTCCGAGCGGGCGTCGCCCGGCGGGTGCACCGCCTCGCGGCGCCACTGCAGGAGCCGCTGGGTGTTCGTGAACGTGCCCGCCTTCTCGGTGTGGTTCGCACACGGCAGGAAGAAGACCTCGGTCCCGATCTGATCGGTGACCATCTCGCCGGTCTCGATCTCCGGCCCGTCCTTCCAGAACGTGGCCGTCTCGATCATCTGCATGTCCCGGACGACCAGCCAGTCGAGGTTGGCCAGGCCGAGGCGCTGCATCTTCCCGTTGGCGTGCCCGATCGCTGGGTTCTCGCCGACCACGAAGTAGCCGAAGGTCTTCTTGTCGATCTGGTCCCGCACGATCCCGTACGTGCCGTGGTCGCCGGTGAGACGGGGCAGGTAGTCGAACGCGTAGTCGTTGTCGGCGGTCGCCGCGTCGCCCCACCACGCCTTGAGCAGGCTCACCAGGTAGGTGTCCATGCGGCCCCAGAACCCCGTCTTCGCCGCGTCGGCGTCGAGGTAGCTCTGCAGGTCGGTGTGCAGGTGCGCGTTCGGCATCGGCATGTAGCCGGGCAGCAGGTCGTAGAGCGTCGGGACGTCGGTGGACCCCTGGATGGAGGCGTGCCCGCGCAGCGCGAGGATGCCGCCGCCGGGACGGCCCATGTTGCCGAGCAGCGTCTGCAGGATCGCCGCGCCGCGGATGTACTGCGCGCCGACGCTGTGGTGGGTCCAGCCCACCGAGTAGACCCAGGCCGTGGTGCGGTCGCGTCCCGAGTTCTCGGTGATCGCCCGGGCGACCTCGAGGAACTGCTCGACGCCCATCCCGCAGACCTGCGAGACCGCCTCCGGGGTGTAGCGCGCGTAGTGCCGGCGCAGCACCTGGTAGACGCAGCGGGGGTGCTGGAGCGTCTCGTCCCGCTTCGGGGCCCCGGTCGCGTTCGCCGCGTCGCCCGCGCCCCCACCGAGGTCGGAGCCGATCGCCGCGTGGTGCTCGCGGAGCTCGGACTCCCAGTGGTCGCGCTGCCCGGCGGCCGGGGCGACGTACTCGACGCCCTCGAGCTGCCAGCTGATCGGGTCGTAGCGCCCGGTCTCGGCGTTGAAGCCCGAGAAGAGCCCCGCCATGTCCTCGGTGTCGACGAACTCCTCACCGACGATGGCGGCCGCGTTCGTGAACGTCTCGACGTACTCCCGGAAGTCGAGGCCGTTCTCCAGCACGTAGCTGATGAGCCCGCCCAGGAACGCGATGTCGGCGCCGGCCCGGAACGGCACGTGCATGTCCGAGACCGCCGAGGTCCGGGTGAACCGCGGGTCCACGTGGATGATCTTGGCGCCGCGGCGCTTCGCCTCCATCACCCACTGGAAACCCACGGGGTGGGCCTCCGCCATGTTCGATCCCTCGATCACGATGCAGTCCGAGTGGATCAGATCCTGCTGGAAGTTCGAGGCCCCTCCGCGGCCGAAGCTGGTCCCCAGACCGGGGACGGTGGCGCTGTGTCAAATACGCGCCTGGTTCTCCACCTGGATCGCGCCGAGCGCCATGAACAGCTTCTTGA
>JAVXWR010000698.1:0-5126 GCA_032230725.1 Actinomycetota bacterium | reverse complement strand
CCGCCCAGGTGCCGTCGCGGTCACGCAGCACCGGGGCGACTAGTGCTGCGCTCTGGGCTCTCGTTCAAGGCTGCCAGGTCGCCGTTGCGATGGCTACCTCATGATCATTCTCAGTGCGCGCGGTTCGCGAATTGCACGCATTCGCGGGTCTCGTCTGTGTTGTTCCCCGTCCCGGGGCACGGTCGGGTAGCGGAGCGGCTGGTTCATTCGCCAACCAAAGCGCCTGGTCCAGGTGGGGGCTTCCATGAGGCCATCTGAGTGAACGGGTTGCGGTCAGCGCATCTGCGTAGTGAGCAGGCGCTACGTTTCCTGTCTGGCGCAATACGCTTCCGGTGGATCCCTGGGGGAGGGGCGCGAGCATGGCTGGATTTCAGCAGTTGATCTCGAGGGCGGGGGCGGTCTTTCGAATCCTGTTGACGATCGCATTGGTCGGAGCCGCGATATGGTGGCTAACCGAGGTGGCATCTACCATCACGACTGCCCCTACAGTCGATGCAAGGGGAAACGTGTTAGACCCCTACGCGCGCTCTAAAGACATCCTCCTCGCTGTATTGCCGCTTCTTACAACTGCACTGGGATACTGGTTCGGCGCGCAGGGCAAAGAGCAAGAGCAGCAAAAGGCGCGAGTAGCGCAGGAAAAGTCCGAGGAAAAAGACAAGAAGCTCCAGGTCGTCTTGGCGAAGTCGGACGACACGCAGCTCCTGCAAAAGGCACAGGAGGCCGAGCCCGAGCTGTTTGCGCGTTAGGACCACCTCGGGGGCCGCTTTGTGAGAGGTCGAAGCGACCGAACGTCTGATCGTGCTCACGATCGTGAACCATGCCGCGTCGTGGTGCGGATCGTGGTGCGAACGACCGGCTACTCGAGGCCCCTAGGGGCACTTGGAGACACTCGAGCGAGACCACAGGCCCTGGTAGAGGCTGTAGGGCACGCCATCCGACACTCTGGGGATCAAGGGGTCACAGGTTCGAATCCTGTCGTCCCGACAGAACACCAGAAACCCGCTGACACTGGCGGTCCACCAGGTCAGCGCAATCTTGCGCGCGGGGGAGCGTCGACCAAGGTACCCCTCGTTCTGCAGCCCTCAATTTCCCCGTCGAGGGATTGGCGGCAGGCGACTGGGCGCTGATCGCGTGCGCGTGGCGAGCTGTCGAGGCCGGGGATGCTGAACGGAGCGCGGGTCAAGCGCAGAAGTTCACGACCGCCTCTGCAACGCGGCGACTGAGTACGAGGCCGGTGAGCGTCGGATTCACCGACCCGACGGTCGGGAAGATCGACTGGTCAGCGCAGAAGGTGTTGGCCACGTGGTGGAAGCGGCCCCTCGAGTCGGTCACCGATGAGCCGGGGTCGTCGCCCATCCACAGCGTTCCGGCCTCGTGATAGGTGGTCCCCATCCCGTCGCGCCCCTGACTCGTCACCTGCACGGCGTTCTCGTCGCCGTCCGCGAGGTGTACGGCGATCGCTCGAATCGACGCTTCCATAGCGGTCGCGAGGTCGTCCTCCGTAGGGCTAGACGACATCTGCACCCACGCTCGACGTTGTCCGAACTCGTCTTTTTCTTCGCTCAGGTTGATCCATCGGCCCGTCTCGTTCGGGACGTTGGTCAAGGTGTCGCCGAACATCTCAGAGACTCCGCGGAACGCGAGCGCAATGCTGTCTGCCGTCTGGGTGGCCAGTAGTTGGTGTTGTTGGTCGAGGTCGGGGATCATGGCGTAGAGAAAGCGGTCCGAGTCGCCCGCGGGATCTGCCGATGCGGTGACCTGGACGTGGAAGACCCCGGTATCTGTTGAACCCCGCACGATGGCTGCGGCGGCCTCGAGTTGGCGGGGAAGGCTTCCGGTCGGGTCGAGCGCGGTGCGAGGTATGCGGGCGTAGGTGTTCGTACGCCAGTGGGCCATCAGGTTTCTCCCCATGAGCTCCTCGTCGGGGGTCGCGCGTGAGGGGAACGACGAGAGAGCCAGCCGTGTTGATTCGACCGTGCCGAGGGCGATTATCACCGCTGTCTTCTCGCCCACCGCGAGTCTCTCGGTCGTCCCGTCGGTGAAGACCTCAATCGCCGTAACGCGACCGCCGTCGTAGGTCAACCGCGTGACGTGGGTATTCGGAACGACGAATAACGGTCGTGAGCTGTCGGGCAGGCGACTCGCGGACCGGGCGGCGTCGGCGAGCAGGGTTACCGCGTTGTATTTGTCGAACCCGAAGAGCCCTGAGGTCGGCGCCTGTCCTTGCACCGCGAGCGGTGCCGCGCCGGCTGAGTCGACATGGGGCACCTGCCCGCTGGCCGCAACGAGCTTGCCGTGGACGGCGTCGAACAAAGGGCCCTCGATGAAGTCTGTGGTCGCCGCGACTCCGGACTGCTCCTCCAGGAGCTCGTAGTGCTCGCGCAGATAGTCCGCCGCCCCTGCTGGCCACATCGAGAGGTCCCGTTCGAGAAGACGGGGGCACCAGCCTCCCCAGAACAGCGACTTGCCGCCGACGCAGTAGGCCTGCCCGACCCACGGCACGTTCCCCCGCCATGGGAGGCCCCACACCAGGTTCCTCGCCGCCCCCGTGTCATCGGCCGGAAGCGCCGCCGTCGGTGGGTACAAGCCGAGTGGGGGAAGGTTCTGCACGTGAGTCGGGAGGAGGAACGGTCCGGCATCGAGAACGAGGACCCGGAGGGGTGCGTCCGCGCCGAATTGCACGATCTTGCTCGCGCAATATGCGCCGAACATCCCTGCGCCGAGCACTACGGCGTCGAAGTCCGGCCCCCCATTGGCGATAGCCTCGTGCCAGCTATTGCAGACGAATCTGCTCATGAGGTCCATACCGAGCGTCGTGCGCTGCACGTCGGGTACTTCCAGCGGGTGTCCGCTGTCATCGAGGCGGTTCAGCACCACCGAATCCTCCGTGTGGGAAGCGTACCGATCCGCGAGCGGGGGCAGCGCACAACAACGACGTCTCACCGTCTCGTTGGGCGGGCGAGATGTCGATCCGCTGGGAGGGCGATGCTGGCTCGCTGGCCGCCCTCGATCGGCAGAGGAGGGGAGCCCACCGTTGCGCCCGACCGCGCCGTCGACGCTCGTCGTCCTCCCTCGCTCGCGGAGACGCAGGACGACGTACGTGGGCGGCTGCATGACGCGCCATGGCCTACTGCGCTATCGACACCTGTCGCGGCTTCATCGGCCGCCGCTCCCGCGGGCCAACCACCGTCACCTGCGCCTGCCGCGCCGCAGTACCGACCTATGTCTGGCGCGATCCGGTCGACGCGGGCGCGTCAACGCCACAGCTACGGTGCCTGGACAAGCCCGATCCTCGCGGTCCCGGAGACTGACGGCGGTTCCTCCGAGTGGGACCCGCGGCCCGGGCGCGCGTGCCCTACCCGTCCACTACGCCACGCAGTCCTTACCAACGTCGCAGCGGTGCCCGCCGCCGATCATCCGGTAACGGGGTCAGGCGGCGGGAGTTGCGGGGTGCCGCGCCGGCGCACCGCCCGCACGATCCGCACGAGCACCGTGGTGCCGCCGAGCGTCCCCGAACAGCCCACGACCCAGCTCCCGGCCCCGGCGAGGAACAGCACGATCGCCAGCAGGGAGACGACGGCGAGGACGTAGGTAGCCGCGAGCACGGCGTTGCGGAGCTCGCCGCCGCGGTTCTGAACGATCATGAACCCATGCGCCACCAGGGAGGGGCGGTGGGCTGAGCGCCGACGGCGGCCGGGAGCGTCGGATCGATCGGGACCGGCGGTATCGACGCGGCGAGGTTCGGCGGTGTGCGCACCGGCGAGACCGAGCCGGGTGATGCGGCGGAACAGGAGACCGCCGCGGCAGCCGAGCAGCTCGCGCGGACCCGCGCCGAGCTCGCTGCGCAGGCGGTGCGCGCCGAGCAGGAGCGGGCGCGTGAGGTCAGGGAGCAAAGCGAGGCCCAGGAGGCGGCTGCGAAGGCCGAGGCGGATCGGATCGTGCTACTTGGTCGCAGCGACGCCAAGGAACGGGCGCGGGTCGTCGAGCGCGACATCCAACACCAGGTGACCCGGCTCGCCGAGCTCAAGGACCAGGTCGTCGTGACCGAGGACCTCGCGATGCTGCAGGAGGCCGGGGTCTACGAGTACCGCACCGGCTGGCCGACGCGGTGGCCTACAAGAGCCAGCTCGACCACCTCAAGGACGCGATCAAGACCCTGGTGCGCCGCGACTCGGCGATCCTTTCCACGACGAGCTGGACGGTGAACGGCTCCACGACCGAGGGCCGCAAGATGGTTCGCGACTTCTCGAAGCTCATGCTGCGTGCATACAACGCCGAGGCCGACAACACTGTGTGCGCACCATGAAGCCCACCGGCTGAGCTCGTCGACCGACCGGCTCGACAAGGCCCGTGACTCGATCGCCAAGCTCGGCGCCACGATGCACATCCGCATCGACCCCGGCTATCACTCGGCGCGCACTCAGGAGCTCGACCTGACCGCGGACTACCTGGCCAAACAGGAAGAGGAGAAGGAACGCATCCGCACTGAGCGGGAACGCCAGCGCGACGAGGACGCCGCTCGCAAGGAGTTCGAGCGCGAGAAGGCCCGGCTCACGAAGGAGCAGGCGCACTGGGAGCGTGTGCAGGAGAAGTGGGAGACCCAGGGCGACGAGGACAAGGTCGCCGAAGCGGCGGCCAAGCTCTCCGAGATCGGTGAGGCGATCGCCGGGGTCGAGCGCCGTGAGGCCAACATCCGCACCGGCTGGGTGTACGTGATCTCCAACGTAGGCGCGTTCGGCGAGGACATGGTCAAGATCGGGCTGACGCGCGGGCTCGACCGCGCGAGCGGGTCCGCGAGCTCAGCGACGCCTCCGTGCCGTTCCGCTTCGACGTCCACGCGCTGGTGTTCAGTGAGGACGCGGTCAGTCTGGAGAACCGGCTGCACCATGACCTCGCCGACCGGCGGGTGAACCGGGTCAACCTGCGCCGCGAGTTCCTCCGTGCCACCCCAGCCGAGGTCGTCGCCGTGCTCGAGCGCACCGAGTCCCGGGAGCACCTGCTGGAGTACACCGAGTTCCCCGAGGCCGAGGAGTGGCGAACCAGCCTCAAGCTCTCCCAGCGGGGAGACGATCTCGTTTCGGTGAACCGCCCCGGCGTGTCCGGAGAGCTATGGCTTGAGTGCGCTG
>JAVXWR010000659.1:0-4177 GCA_032230725.1 Actinomycetota bacterium | reverse complement strand
CCGACGCCCGCCCTGCCCCTGGTGCCCGGCGTCCCGCTGACGAACTACGCGGGCTGGCTGGTCGTCGCGGTGCTGGTGGTCGGCGCGCTGCACCGCGTGCTGGGGCCGGGACCGGTCTCGGGGCCGGCCTCGGCGCTCTACCTGTGGGTCTACGGGTCCTCGGTGCTCGCCCACCTGGCCTTCTTCGGGCTGCCCGGCTCCGCCCTCGTCGGCGGGGTGCTCATGGGTGCGGTCGCGATCCCGTTCGCGCGGGCCCTCTGGCGCGCCCGTCCCTGAGCCCCGCGGTCAGCCGGCCCGCAGCTTGCCGTCGTCGTCGGGGAACGCCCCGCCCTCGCGCAGGGCGCGCGACCAGGTGGTGCACCGGTCGACGACGAGGTCGAGCGCGTGCTCCATGCCCTCGAGCACCGGGTCGAGGGCGGCCTCGGTCGCGTCCTCGACGTCGTGGCGCAGCGCGGCCCCGCGTCCGGTGAGCGCGCCGTCCGGGGTCAGGAGCACCCGGTCGACGAGGTCGTCGCGGGCCGCGGTGATGTCGGCGTCGGACCACGCCCGGGTGCGGGTGTACTCGGGCAACCGCATCCCGAGGTGGGCCTCGGTGAGCAGGTTGGACTCCAGCGCGCCGATGCCGTGGGCGAGCAGGGCGGCCAGGTGCGCGTCGCCCCGGAACTCGCGCAGCAGGTTCGTCGCGTGCCAGAGCCGGCCCCACGCGTCGCCGGGCCAGTCGAGCGCGGTGTGCCCCGCGAACAGCGGCTTGCCGAGCAGCGGGGCGTCCGCCAGGCCGGCCCGCAGCACCGTCACGACCTGCTCGGTGTCGCGGGTGGGCTCGCCCAGGACGCGGTGCAGGCAGCGCACCGCACCGGCGAGCTTGGCGGCGAGCACCTCGGGCACCGTCGCCACCGTCAGGGCGCTCTCGTAGACCCCCGTCAGCATGTCGGGCTCGAAGACCCCGAACGCCGCGACGACGAGGGTCGGCGGCGGCAGGCCGAGCGCGCCGGCCCGCCCGAGGACGTAGCCCGAGAAGCGGTCGAGGCCGAGCGCCTCGTACTGCTCGAGGGCCTCGGCGGAGTGGACGTGCACCATGGCGATCGGTTCGATCGCGTCGCGGAGGCGCCGCGCGGGGGTCGGGGTCGGGGGTCCCGACGACGGGTCGCTCATCCCGCGGCGCGCTTGTACGGGTCGGGCGGGAACCAGCCCGCGGCGACCACCCGGTCCGCCCACCGGTGCAGCGGCACCAGCAGCTCGTCCAGGTCGTCGCCGAGGGCGTCGAGCACCCGGGCCTGCGCGAGGTCGGTGGCCACCTCGATCGCCTCGCGGCCGGCGCGTCCCGCCGGGGTCAGGGCGGCGTCGGCGACCCACCCGCGGGCGGTCAGGCGCGCGACGGCCGCGTCCATCGCCTCCGGGGACCAGCCGCGGGTTCCGGTGTACTCGTAGAGGTCGAAACCCACCCGGAGCTCGGTGAGGACGTTCGCCTCGAGCCCGTCGACGCCGGCCGCGGTGCAGGCGCCGAGGTGCGCGTCGCCGCGGTGCTCGCGGTAGAGGGCCGCGACGTGGAAGAGCGCCGCGTGGGCGTCCGTGGGCCAGGGCAGGTCGCGGAGTCCGGCGTAGAGCGGGCGGCCGGCGGCGTCGGCGGGGCCGGCGGCGTCGAGGGCCTCGCGCAGCGCCCGCGTGACCCGCCCAATCTCGGCGACGTCGACGCCCTCGAGCGCGACGCGCAGTCCCTCGCCGCCCGCGAGCCCGCGGACCGCGCGGAGGTCCTCGACGCCCAGCGCCGCCCGGGCCTGCCGCCAGAGCTCGCCGACCAGGCCCGGCTCGAACACCGCGAACGTGGCGGCCACGACGCCGGGCGACGGGTCGCCGAGCACGCAGGCCCGCCCACCGACGTAGCCGGTGAGGAAGTCCAGCCCGGCCTTCCCGAGGTGCTCGTGCGCGGGCGCGCTCCAGACGCTGGTCATGGCGAGTGGCTCGAGGACGTGGCGCAGCCGCCGTGCCGGGGTCTCGATCTCGGGCGTGGCGACCCCGGGGCGGGGCTGCAGGAACGTCTCGCGCGCTTCGGCGAAGTCCACGGCGCAGCTCAGCCGAGGGTGAACGGGTCGCGGGTGCCGCCGGTGAGCTCGACCCACACCGACTTGTCCTCGAGGTAGGCGTCGACCGCCGCGGCGCCGTTCTCGCGTCCGAGCCCGGAGGCCTTGTAGCCGCCGAAGGGCACGCTGGGCGCCACCACCCGGTAGGCGTTGATCCACACCGTGCCGGCCTTGATGCGGGCGGCGACCCGGTGCGCGCGGTGCACGTCCTTGGTCCACACCGCCCCGGCGAGCCCGTAGGGCGTGTCGTTGGCGAGCTTCACGGCCTCGTCCTCGTCGGTGAAGGTCGTGGCGGCGAGCACCGGACCGAACACCTCCTCGCGGAACACGGTGTCGGTCGGCTTGACCGAGAGGACCGTCGGCTGGACGAAGTAGCCCCCGAGGCCCTCGTCGGCGGCGCCGCCGTAGGCGACGGTCGCGCCCTCGTCGCGCGCGGTCTGGAGGTAGCCGACGACCTTCTCGTACTGCATCCCGTTGGCCACCGGACCCATCTCGGTGTCCTCGGCGAAGGGGTCGCCGAGCGTGATCCGGGAGGCGCGCTCGGCGACGAGGCGGATCAGCTCGTCGTGGACGTCGGCGTGCACGATCAGCCGGGAGCCCGCCATGCAGGTCTGCCCGGTGGCGGCGAAGACGCCGGCGACGAGCCCGTTGGCCGCGGCCTGCAGGTCGGCGTCTCCGAAGACGACCTGGGGGGACTTGCCGCCCAGCTCCAGCGTCACCGGGTTGAGGTTCTCGGCGGCGGCCACGGCGACCTTGCGCCCGGTGGCGGTGGACCCGGTGAAGGCGACCTTGTCGACGCCGGGGTGCGCGGCCAGGTGGGCACCCGGCGCCCCGGTGGAGGAGGTCACGACGTTGACGACGCCGTCGGGGATGCCGGCCTGCGCGATCAGCTCGGCGAACCCGAGCGTGGAGCCGGGCGCGTGCTCGGACGGCTTGATGACGACGGTGCAGCCCGCGGCCAGGGCGGGGGCGACCTTCCAGCTCATCAGCAGCAGCGGCGAGTTCCACGGCGTGATGGCGGCGACGACGCCGACCGGCTCGCGGCGGGTGTAGACGAGGTAGTTCGGGTTGGGCGCGGGGATCTGGCGGCCCTCGATGGTGGCGGCGATCCCGGCGTAGTAGTGGTACCAGCCGCCCAGTCCCTGCAGCTGCCCGAGCATCTCGCGGTAGAGCTTCCCCGAGTCATTGACCTCGAGGCGGGCCAGGCGCTCGGCGTTCTCGCCGATGAGGTCCGCGAGGCGGCGCAGGCAGGCCGCGCGGCCGAACCCCGTCATCGCGCCCCACTCGCCGTCGAGGGCGGCGCGGGCCGCGGCCACCGCGGCGTCGACGTCCTGCTCGTCGCCGTCGGGGATGACCGCCCACGACTGCCCGGTGTAGGGGTTCTGCGATTCGAAGGTCTTCCCCGACACCGCTCCGACGGACCTGCCGCCGATCACCATCGAGAGGGTCTCGAGCTCGCTCACGTCGTCTTCTCCGACCCGCCGCCGTGGGAGTGACCGTGACGACCGTGCCCGGGCGTCTCGGCCGGGGCCGTGATCACCGGCTCGCCGACCCGGAGCGGGACCTGCTCGTAGCGACCCTCGTGGGCGGCCACCGGCCGGGTGTCGCCCACCAGCTCGGGGTGATCGGCCTCGAGGCGCTGCCGCTTCTCCCACGTCCGCTGCATCGCGGTCAGGTACTCGCGGTTGCCGTGGTAGGTGCCCCGCCAGGTCTGGGGCATCTGCTCGCGGGACAGTCCGGCGTCGGCCGTCCCGTGCAGCGCGGGGCGCGACGGCACCTTGCGGGTCGCCTCCCCGCACTCCGGGCAGGCCGGGGCGGGGGCGTCGCGGCCCACGAGGCGCTCGAAGCGCAGCCCGCAGTCGCAGCGGTAGTCGTAGATCGGCATCAGGAAGGGCCCTCCGGGCCGTGTGAACGGATTTCGCCGCCAGAACGACGAAATCCGCTCACATGCGATAGCTACCAGTTCTCGATCGAGCGCTCGAAGATGCCGGCGATGTCGTCCTCGGTGGGCGTGCGGGGGCACGTCGCGAGGAGCCGCTGCTGCTTCATCGTGCCGTCGACGAGGTCTCCGATGTCGCCGGTGTCGAAGCCGACGGCCC
>JAVXWR010000654.1:0-4719 GCA_032230725.1 Actinomycetota bacterium | reverse complement strand
CGGGGCGCCCGTGCAGCAGTGCCCAGGTGTCCTCGAAGGCGCGCACGAGGCAGCCGGCCACCCACATCTGCAGTTCGCGGTCGAACGCGTCGTAGGCGACCGGGCTGGACTCCGTCGAGCGGACCTGCGCGTGCGAGCGGCCGACCGCGCGGCGGTAGGCCCGGACGTCGCCCTCGCCGCCGAGCATCGTCACCGACAGGTACGTGCTCGTCGTCCGCAGGCGGTGCAGCGGATGGAGCATGAGGTTGCCGCGGTCCACGCGGCTCTCCACCACGCCGTACCCGACGCCGGGCCGGGCCAGCTGCATGATCACGTTCGCGGTGGCGCCGAGGGCGACGGCGCCGCTCACGGTGTCGGCGGCGCGACGGGGCCGCACCTCGTCGGCGGGGTCGATCAGCATGCCGTCCTCCCGGGGTCCACATCGAGGAGCGCTGATCCTATATTCGATAGGATCGTTGGGATACGGTGTCGCCATGGTCGCGTCGCCGGGGACGGAGCGCGGGTCGCGGCAGCGGCTCGGCGAGTCGGTGGCGCTGCCCGACCGGGTGGCCCTCCTGCTGCGAGACCGGATCCTCTCCGGGGAGCTGCGGCCGGGGACCTTCCTGCGGGTGGACCGCCTCGGCGAGGAGTTCGGCGTGAGCCAGACCCCGGTACGCGAGGCGCTGCAGTCGCTGCGCGCGGACGACATGGTGCGGGCGCTGCCGCGCCGCGGGTACGTGGTCGCGCCGATGGCCCGGGGCGACGTCGGGGATCTCTTCGCCGCGCAGGCCCACCTCACCGGGGAGCTGGCCGCCCGCGCGGCGACCGCGGCGGGTCCGGAGGACCTGACGGCGCTCCGTGAGCACGACGCCGAGGTCGGTCGCCTCGTCGAGGCGTGCGAGACCGGCGGGGACCCCGACGAGGTCGGGCTCGCGCTCGCGCACGCCGAGCACGATTTCCACGCCGCGGTGAACCGCGCCGCCGCCTCCCGCAAGCTCGCCTGGCTCGCCGGCTGCGCCGAGCGCTACCTGCCGCCGCGCTTCTACACCGCCAGCGCCGCCTGGCGGACGGCCACGCTGCGCTCCCACACCGACCTGATCGACGCGCTGGCGCGCGGCGATGCCGACACCGCCCGCGACGCGATGGCCCGCCACGTCCTCGACGGGCGCGACCTCCTGCTCGCCCACCTCGACGCCCAGGGGTTCTTCGAACCCACGTGAACGGACGTGGTCGTCGGAGACGACGACAGCCGTCCGCCGGAAAGGAGTCCGACATGCCCGTCACGCTCACCGAGGAGCAGAACGCCCTCGCCACCGCGATCGGCGAGTTCGCCCGCCGCGAGATCCCCGACAAGGCCGCCCGCGACCGGCTCACCGCCGACGGGCCCCACAGCGACGAGATCTACCGGAAGATGGCCGACCTCGGCTGGCTCGGGATCGCCCTGCCGGAGGCCTACGGCGGCGCCGACGGCTCGATGACCGACCTGCTCGTCTTCCTCGAGGAGACCGCCTACCAGCAGGCGCCGATCGGTGGTTTCGGCACGACGATCATCACCGCCGAGGCGATCAAGAAGTTCGGCTCCGAGGCCCAGAAGCAGGAGCTGCTCGGTGGGGTCTCCCGCGGCGACGTCCTGGCGATCTCGATGTCCGAGCCGGGCGCCGGGTCCGACGTCGGCGGCCTGACCTGCAAGGCGACCAAGACCGAGGACGGCTGGGTCGTCGACGGCCAGAAGACGTGGTGCTCGAACGCCCACATCGCCTCGCACATCCTGCTCGTGGCGCGCACCTCCACCGAGGGCGGCAAGCACGACGGGCTGACGATGCTCGTCGTCCCCACCGACGCCGAGGGCCTCGAGATCCACGGGATCGAGACGATGGGCGGCAAGGAGGTCAACGACCTCTACTTCACGAACTGCCACCTGCCCTTCGACGCCGTCGTCGGGACCGAGGGGCAGGGCTGGCGCCAGCTCATGGCCGGCCTGAACCTGGAGCGGATGATCCTCGCGGGGCTCATGCTCGGCCTCGGGCGCCGCGCGTTCGACGACACGCTGGCCTACGTCAAGGAGCGCGAGCAGTTCGGGCGCCCGGTCGGCAGCTTCCAGGCGATGCGCCACCGGATCGCCGACAACGCCACCGAGCTCGCCGCGACGAAGCTCCTCGTGCACGACACCGCGCGCACGATCGACGCGAACCCGACGGCGCTGTTCCCCAAGGAGGCGTCGATGGCGAAGCTCAAGGCCACCGAGCTCGCCAAGCACCTCTCGCTCGAGGGGATGCAGATGCTCGGCGGCTACGGCTACGCCACCGAGTACGGCATGGAGCGGCTGCTGCGTCAGTCGGTCGTGTCGACGGTGTACGGCGGCACGAGCGAGATCCAACGCGACATCATCGGGAAGACGCTCGGTCTCTAGGGGTTCCTAGCCGGCCTCGGCCACCCCGTGGCGCCAGGCCCAGGCCACCAGGGCGGGGCGGCCGTCGACGCCGAGCTTGGAGATCAGGTGGTTGACGTGGGTCTTCACGGTCGCCTCGCTGACCACGAGCCGTGACGCGGTCTGGTGGTTCGACAGCCCCTGGGCCACCAGCCGCAGCACGTCGACCTCGCGGGCGGTGAGGCCCTCGGGCAGCTCGGGCGGCGGGGGCTTCGGCGCCGCGGGTGCGCCGGCGAGGTCGACCAGGCGGCGCTGCACGGCCACGTCGAGCACCGAGCCGCCCGCGGCGACCGTCCGGATCGCCGCGAGCAGCGCCTCGCCGGTGGTGTCCTTGGTGAGATAGCCGGCCGCGCCCGCGCGCAGGGCGGGGAGCACGGCGTCGTCGTCGGCGTACGTCGTGAGGATCAGGACGGGGATCTCGGGGGCCTCGCGGTGCACCGCCCCGGTCACCTGCGCCCCGTCCAGTCCGGGCATGCGCAGGTCCACCAGCGCGACGTCGGGCCGCTGAGCGAGCACGACCTCGACCGCCTGCGTCCCGTCCGCGGCGGTGGCGACGACCTCGAGGTCGTCGGCGGCGGAGAGCAGCATGGCGAGGCCGTCGCGGACCACCGCCTGGTCGTCGGCGAGCACGACGCGCAGTGGGCCCGGCCCGGGGGGAGGGGTCACGGCGCCAGCCTGCCGGACGCGCCCGTCGTCTCCGGCAGGGGCACGTGCAGCGTGACCTGCCAGCCCCGCTCGTGGGGGCCGGAGTCGAGCGTGCCGCCCACCAGCTCGGCGCGCTCGCGCAGTCCGACGAGCCCCTTCCCGCCGCCGACGTCGCCGCGCGTGCCGGCCGGGACCGTGGCCGCGGAGCCCGGCGCGGGCCCGTCGTCGCCCACCCGGACCTCGACGGCGCCGCCGACCGCCACCACCGACACCGCCACCGCGGCGCCGGCTGCGTGACGGCCGGCGTTCGTCAGGGCCTCGCGGACCGTCGCGAACACCGTCTCGCGGATCCGCGCCGGGAGGGCGTCCACGTCGCCCGAGACGGCGAGCTCGGCGTCGTGCTCGCCCGCGAGCGCGGTCAGATCGGCGAGCCGGGGAGCCGCGTCCGCGGCGCCGTCGCGCAGCGCGGCGACCGCCTGCTTCGCCTCCGCGAGCCCGGTGCGGGCGAGGTCGGCGGCCCGGTCGACGGAGGCGATCACCGGGTCGTCGGTCCCGAGCCGCTTGGCGGCGACCGCCCGGATCCCCTGCAGGTGCAGGGAGAGGCCGGACAGGGTGTGGGCGAGCACGTCGTGCAGGTCGCGCGCGATGCGTGCCCGTTCCTCGCCGGCCGCGGCGGCCAGCTCGACCTCGCGCAGGGCGTCCCGCTCGGTGAGCAGCGCGAGGACACGGGCGTGCTCGCGGTGCAGCCGGGCGCGGTCGAGCGACCGCGACGCGAGGGCGGGGACGGCGAGGCCGATGAGCAGCGCCCACGGCGACCCGAGGCGCAGGGCCATCGTCACGCCGAGGGCGAGCCCGGCCACCGTCGCGTACCCCCAGATGAGCCGGGGATCGATGACGATGCGGCCGACCAGCGCCCCGCCCACGAGGGCGCAGACGTAGCCGGCGCCGCGGGGTTCCAGGACCTCCGCGACCATCCCGCTCGCGGCGCACAGCGCGAGCATGAGGGTCCGCCACCGCTCGCCCTCCCCGGTCACGGACGGGGTCCGCGGGTCCCGGACGGCGACGACCGCGAAGGCCGCGCCGGCCAGGGCGATCACGGCCGCCGCGACGGCCGACGGGGTGAGCGGCCAGACGGTCCCCGCGGCCACGGCCAGCCAGAGGACCGGGCGGCCGGCCCGCGCGAGATGCGATGCCCGCGAGGTGGTCCGGGGTGTCGGCACCCCGGCTGTCCGGAGCGCGGGTCGCGGGGCCGGCTCGGGCCGCCCGGAGCCGGACGCGCCGGTCCCGGCACCCGTCGTCGGGACCTCCGTCCCTGCGCTGTGCACCGTCACGGGAGACGAGTCTGGACCCCGGGCCGCCGTCCCACACCCGTTCTCCACCCCGTCTCCACCCGCGGGTGGACGCCCGGCGTCCCACCGGCGACGAACCTGATCACATCCGGGCCGGACGGGCCCGCGGAGGACGGGGAGAGCGACGATGAGCGGGCCGCTGCAGATCATCATCGGGATCGCGGTGCTCGGCTGGATTCTCTACAACCAGTTGCGCGTCCGACAGTTCACGGCGCGTCGGCTGCGCATCGCCGGGATCCTGGGGGTCATCGGTGTCGTGGAGGTGGCGTCGACCGCCGGGGCACACCCGGTGTCCGTCGTGGGCTGGACGCTGCTGGT
>JAVXWR010000640.1:0-3129 GCA_032230725.1 Actinomycetota bacterium | reverse complement strand
GGACCAGCCGCACCTCGGCCTTCCCGTACTGGTTGGTGCCCAGGACGATGCCCACTCGCGATCAGCTCCCCAGATAGGTCGTGTGGGAGAACGGCCCGGCCAGGACGGGCAGGTGGTAGTGCGCCCGATGGCCGTCGAGCCGGACGTGCACCGTGATCCTCGGGTGGAACACGGTGCCGTGCGTCCCGGACATGTAGGCGTCGACGTCGTAGGTCAGCGTCACGTCCCCGGGAGGGACGGGCTCGTCGTTGAGCCGCGCGACCCGGCCGTCGACGTCGGTCGTCCCGCGCCCGAGCACGGTCTGGTCGGTGTCGCGGACCAGGACGACCGGGATGCCCTCCGCGGGCTTCCCGACCGAGACGTCGAGCACGTGGGTCGACAGGCGCTCGACGGGCTCGCTCTCGGGCAACGGGATCGGCGCTCCTTCCGGCGGCGGGCCTTGGTCGCTCATCGAAGGCCAGCGATGTTGCCCCGTGGTGAACACCCCGGTCGCGGGGTGAGGTTCACTCGTTCGTCGTAGTGGCTTCGCGCGGCGCCGAGAGCTGGTCGTGACGTGAGGGGCGGCCGTTGCCGTTCGCGCCCGACCCGGCGGCGGGGGCCGCCCCGCCGCCGGGGTCCCCGGTGCCGTTGCCCCCCAGCTCGTCCTTGCCGTCGGTGGCACGCACCCGCCGCAGCCACGAGAAGCGCGTCTTGGGCTGTTTCGCCGCCGGGGCCGGCGCCAGGTCGGAGGGGTGCTCCTCGTCCGAGCGGGCGCGGGCGTCGATCTGCTCGTTGACGTACCGGGCGATCTCGGCGGCGACGGCGACCACGGGCACGGCGAGGAAGGCCCCGACGATGCCCGCGACGCTGCTCCCGCCCGTCACGGCGAGGATGATCACCGCGGCGTGCAGGCCCAGCCCGCGGCCCTGCACCAGCGGCTGGAGCAGATTCCCCTCGATCTGCTGCACCGCGAGCACCAGGATCACGACGATCAGCGCGTTCGTGAAGCCGTTCGAGACCAGGGCGATCAGCACCGAGAGGATCCCGGCCGTCAGCGCCCCGACGATCGGGATGAATGCCCCGAAGAACGTCAGCACGGCCAGCGGCAGCGCGAGCGGCACGCCGAGGATCACCAGCCCGACCCCGATGCAGAGGGCGTCGATGAAGCCGACGATCGCCTGCGACCGGATGAACCCGCCCAGGCGGTCCCAGGCGCGGGCGCCGACCTCGGCGAGGTGCCCTCCGGCGGTCGAGCCGACCTGGCGGCGCATCCAGGGCAGGAAGCGGTAGCCGTCCTTGACGAAGAGGAACGCGAGGACGAGGGCGAGGACCATGTCGATGACACCGCTGGCGACCGTCGTCAGTCCGGTGAGCACGGTGCCGGCGATGTTCGTCGCCTGGCTCTGCAGCTGGCTGACCGCACCCTGGACGACCGCCCCGATCTGGGTCTGCCCCAGGCCGAACGTCTGCGACAACCACCCCTGGACGGCCCCGAGGCCCGCGCTCGCGGCGGCGACGAGCTGGGGGACCTGCCCCACGACCTGCGGTGCGATCACGGCGATCACCCCGCCGACCAGCCCGAGGGCCACCAGCAGCACGATCACCGCCGCGAGCAGCGGCGGCACGCGGTGCATCCGCAGCCAGGTGGCCGGCGGTTCCAGGACCGTCGCGATGATCAGTCCGAGCAGCACCGGGAGCACGATGTCCCAGAGCTGGCCGATGATCAGGCCGATCAGCGCCGCGCCCAGCGCCGTCAGGACGAGGCGCGTGCTCCACGTGGCGGTCCAGGCTAGGCCGTCACCGATCAGCCGCCCCCGGCTCTGGCGGATCGGTGCTGGTCCGCGGTCTCCCGCGGCGTTTGGCTGCGTCACGTCGACCCGTCCCTCCGACCCGCGCCCCGGGCCCGCTCGGCCGAGGGATGCCCTGTCCTACCCGCGAGGACACGAAGGGCACCCCCGCGATTCTCCTCGGGGATGCCCTCCGTCGTCGTCCGCCGGGCCGGGTCAGTCGGCCATGGCCTTCTGCAGGCCCTCGTCGAGCGCGTCGAGGAAGTCCTGGGTGTTGAGGTACGGGGCGTCCTTGCCGATCAGCAGCGCCAGGTCCTTGGTCATCTTGCCGCTCTCGATGGTGTCCACGCAGACGTCCTCGATCTTCTGCGCGAAGTCGACGAGGGCGTCGTTGCCGTCGAGCTTGCCCCGCTGGGACAGGCCGCGGCTCCAGGCGAAGATCGAGGCGACCGGGTTGGTCGAGGTCTCCTTGCCCTCCTGGTGCTGGCGGAAGTGCCGCGTGACCGTGCCGTGGGCGGCCTCGGCCTCGACGGTGCCGTCCGGGGTCATGAGCACCGAGGTCATGAGGCCCAGCGACCCGAAGCCCTGCGCGACGATGTCGGACTGGACGTCGCCGTCGTAGTTCTTGCAGGCCCAGACGTAGCCGCCCTCCCACTTGAGCGCCGCCGCGACCATGTCGTCGATGAGACGGTGCTCGTAGGTCAGGCCGGCCTTCTCGAAGTCGGCCTTGAACTCCGACTCGAAGATCTCCTCGAAGGTGTCGCGGAACATGCCGTCGTACGCCTTGAGGATGGTGTTCTTCGTCGACAGGTAGACCGGGAAGTTCCGGTCCAGGCCGTAGCGCAGCGAGGCGCGGGCGAAGTCGACGATCGAGTCCTTGAAGTTGTACATGCCCAGCGCGACGCCCCCGGCCTCCGGGAACTTCGCGACCTGGAACTCCATCGGCTCGCCCTCGCCGTCGGGCGTGTAGCTGATGGTGACGGTGCCGGGGCCGGGGACCTTGAAGTCCTGCGCCAGGTACTGGTCGCCGTGGGCGTGACGGCCGACGACGATCGGCTTCGTCCAGTGCGGGACGTAGCGCGGGATGTTCTGACAGACGATCGGCTCGCGGAAGATGACGCCGCCGAGGATGTTGCGGATCGTCCCGTTGGGCGAGCGGTACATGCGCTTGAGGCCGAACTCCTCCACCCGGGCCTCGTCCGGGGTGATCGTGGCGCACTTGACGCCGACGCCGTGCTTCTTGATCGCGTTCGCGGCGTCGACCGTGACCTGGTCGTCGGTCTCGTCGCGGTGCTCGATCCCGAGGTCGTAGTACTCGAGGTCGATGTCGAGGTACGGGTGGATCAGCTTGTCCTTGATGAAC
>JAVXWR010000639.1:0-2612 GCA_032230725.1 Actinomycetota bacterium | reverse complement strand
CCCGCCGTCGACACCAAGGACGTCTACCTGCGCACCGCGGTCGACGTCGGGCGCGACGGCTGGGCGCACTTCGACCACGTCCCGATGAACGAGTACCGCTGGGGCGTCTTCCTCTCCGAGCACGACCCGAACCGCAAGATCGCCTTCGGCGAGCACAAGGGCGAGCCGGTGTGGCAGGAGGTCCCCGGCGAGTACCGCGCGGACCTGCAGCGCCTCATCGTCATCCAGGGCGACACGGAGCCGGCGTCGGTCGAGCAGCAGCGCTTCCTCGGGGCCACCGCGCCGTCGCTCTACGACATGCGCAACCTGTTCCAGGTCAACGTCGAGGAGGGCAGGCACCTCTGGGCGATGGTCTACCTGCTGCACGCCTACTTCGGGCGCGCCGGGCGCGAGGAGGCCGACCAGCTCCTGGCGCGGAACTCCGGCTCGGACGATTCGCCGCGCATCCTCGGGGCCTTCAACGAGGAGACCCCGGACTGGCTGTCGTTCTTCATGTTCACCTACTTCACCGACCGCGACGGCAAGTACCAGCTCGGGACGCTGAAGGAGTCGGGCTTCGACCCGCTGAGCCGCACCTGCGAGTTCATGCTCAAGGAGGAGGCCCACCACATGTTCGTGGGCACCACCGGCATCGACCGCGTGGTGCGCCGGACCGCCGAGCTGATGGCCGACCACGACACCGAGGCGGTCGCCGGTGCCGGCGGCGTCCCGCTGACCATGATCCAGAAGTACATCAACTTCCACTACACGGTCTCGCTGGATCTCTTCGGCAACGAGTCCTCGACGAACGCCGCGAACTACTTCACCGCCGGGCTCAAGGGCCGCTGGCAGGAGGAGCGCCGCGACGACGACCACGTGCTCTCCGACGACGGCGGCGCGGTCGACGCCTTCCGCGACGGCCAGATCACCCAGAACGAGGTCCCGGCGCTGCTCGCGCTCAACCAGGACCTGCGCCACGAGTACATCAACGACTGCAGGACCGGCCTCAAGCGCTGGAACCGCATCCTGGCCAAGGCCGGGATCGACGCCGAGCTCTACCTGCCCCACGTCGGGTTCAACCGGCAGGTGGGAGCGTTTGCGGGCGCGAACATCTCGCCGTCGGGCACGGTCCTGTCCGAGTCCGACTGGAACGCGCAGAAGGACCAGTGGCTGCCGACCGAGGTCGACAAGACCCACGTCCGCGGCCTGATGCACCCCGTCCTCGAGCCCGGGAAGATCGCCGGCTGGATCGCCCCGCCGTCGACCGGGATCAACGACAGGCCCGTCGACTACGAGTACGTGCACTTCCACTGAGGCCCTGGTGTCAGGAAGGCCCCGTTGCCGACACCGGGTGTCCGCCACGCGACTTTTCTGACATCGTCGCCAATCCCGCTCGATCGCACAGAGGCGGCTGATGTGCTGTCCCACCACCAGCAGTTCAACGCGTCGCGCTACCTCGTCGACCGGCACCTGGGCACGCCCGACGCCGAGGGCCGGGCTGCGGTCCGCGCGATCGTCGCCGACGGGGTGCGCGAGGTCGACTACGGCGAGCTCGCCGCGGAGGTCCGCCGGGTCGCCGCCGGGCTGCGCGCCCTCGGGATCCGCCCGGAGCAGCGCGTGCTCATGTGCGCCTCCGACGGGGTCGAGCTGTTCGCGGCCATCCTGGCGGCGATGCGCATCGGGGCGGTCGCCGTCCCGGTCTCGACGATGCTGCGCGGCACCGAGCTCGCGAAGCTCGTCATCGACTCGCGCGCCCCGCTGCTGATCTGCTCGCCGGAGTTCGGCGAGGTCGCGCGCACCGCCGTGGCCCTCGCCGGGGAACAGCCGGACCACGGTGACCTCGCCGACGTCGTCGTGACCCCCGCGAACGTGGCGGTCACCGACCGGGACCCGCTCGCCGGGTACGCGGTGCGCACCCGCAGCTGGGACGACCTGCTGGCGGCGGGGGAGGGCGGGGACACCTCGCTCTACCCGACCTGGGACGAGTCGCCGGCGCTGTGGCTCTACACCAGCGGCACCACCGGGACGCCCAAGGCCGCGATGCACCGCCACGCGGACATCCGCACGGTCTGCGAGACCTACGGCGCCCAGGTGCTCGGCATCCGCGCCGACGACGTGTGCTTCTCGGTCGCCAAGCTGTTCTTCGCCTACGGCATCGGGAACTCGATGTTCTTCCCGCTCGCCGTCGGGGCCTCGGCGGTCCTGGCGCCGGGACGTCCCTCCCCGGCGGCGATCGCCGAGATCGTCAACACCCACCCGGTGACGCTGTTCTACGGCAGCCCCAGCGTCTACGGCCCGCTGCTGGCCAGCGACCTGCCCGACGACACGTTCCGGTGCGTCCGCCAGGGCGTCAGCGCGGGCGAGGCGCTGCCGGCGCGGATGGTCGTCGGGATGCGCGACCGCTTCGGGGTCGAGGTGCTCGACGGCATCGGCTCGACCGAGGCCCTGCACATCTACCTGTCGAACCGGCCGGGCGAGGTGGCCCCGGGCACGTCGGGGGTGCCGGTGCCCGGGTACGAGGTGGAGATCCGCGACGACGACGGGTCCCTGGTCCCCGACGGGACCAAGGGCACGCTCTACCTGCGCGCCGACTCGCTGTGCACCGGCTACTGGTGCCGCACCGACGTGAACCG
>JAVXWR010000590.1:0-5817 GCA_032230725.1 Actinomycetota bacterium | reverse complement strand
GTAGAGCAGGTGGATCGCCGTCGCGAGGACCACGCCGCCCTGGAAACCGCCGCCGGGGGTGAGGTGGCCGTGCAGCACGATGTCGGCGCCCACCAGCAGCGTCACCGGCAGCAGCGCCCACCCGGCGAGCCGGGTCGCGGGCAGGACCGTCATCGGTGGGTCGGGCTCGGCGACCTGCTCGTCGTCCGCGGGGCGCAGCAGGGTGGTCACCGCGAGCACCGAGGCGAGCAGGATCGTCTCCTCACCCAGGGTGTCGAAGGCGCGCTGGTCGAAGTTCACCGCGGCGACGACGTTCGCGGTGGCGTGGGCGGCGGACGCGGCGACGGCGGCGTCGCGGTAAGGGTGGACGTCGGTGCCGACCGCGGGCAGGCCGTGGGTCGCCACCACCCAGAGCACGCCCATCCCGAGGGCGCCCAGCAGGAACACGACGAGGCGGACGCGCGGGCTCATCGCGGCCGTTCCTGGTGCTCGGGCCGGTCCGCGCGCTCGGGTGGGTCCGTGCGTTCGAGGCGCCCCGAGCGGCGCCGCACCGTGCGGACCGTCAGCAGCACCAGCAGTGGCACGAGGGCGGTCCCGACGGCGAGCTGGGAGAGCGCGACGTCGGGCGCGGCCGCGAGCACGAACACGGTGCCGAGCAGCAGGCCGAACACCGACAGCGTGACGGCCTGGCGTTCCGGGTCGGGGGTCAGCGCCACCACGGTGCCGGCGACGCCGACGGCGAGCAGGGCGACGACGAGCAGGACCGTCATTCGGCCGGGTCCTCCCGCTCGACGCGGGCGATCCCGGTCTGGAGCACCGGCGCCGTCGCCGCCAGCAGCGCGACCACGACCACGACGGCGGCCGTTCCCGTCGAGACCCCCAGGGTGAGCGCGCACGCCAGGCCGGTCGCGGGGGCGGCGACCGAGGTCACGAGGGTCACGAGGTGCAGGCGCTCGGCCACGGTCCGCAGGAGCAGGGCCCCGGCCGCGGCCCCGAGCACGGCCAGGGCGCTCAGGACGCAGAGCACCCACACGACGACGCCGAGCGCGCCGGGCGGCGCGCTCACCGGTGGCCCCGCAGGAGCCGGGTGAAGACGAGGGTGCCGGCGAAGGAGAGCAGCACGGTCACCAGCGGGACGATCAGCAGGCTGGGCTGACCCATGGCGACCGAGAGCACGGTCAGCAGCAGCACCGTCACCGCCGAGGCGAGCTGCAGCCCGGCGAGCCGCGCGGTGGCCGTGCCCCGGCCGACGAGCAGGAGACCCGGCCCGGCGAGCACGACCAGCAGCACCCCGGACAGCAGGAGGAAGGGGTTCACCGCGCGACCGCCCGCTCGAGCGCCGACGGCTCGTCGGCGAGGGCGTGCACCACGAGCGTGTCGTCCTCGACGTCGGCCACGTAGGACGCCGGGGTTGCGGAGATGGTGATCGCCCCGACGCTCGCGCGGCCGTCGGGGCCCGTGGTCGGCGGATCGGGGAGCCGGAGGGTGCGCTCGCGCCCCAGCGGGGTCCGCGTCGCGATCGCCCGCACCGTGGCGCCCGTGAGCCGCGCGGTGTCGACGACGACCGCACCGGGCAGGCGCACCGCCCAGCGCCACCAGCCGGCGGGCAGCTCGGCGGGGGCGTCGAGCACCCGTCGGGTGGCGGTCGCGAGGACGGCGAGCGGGACGGCCACCAGCACGGCCACGACGAGCTCGAGGACGCCGACCGCGGTCAGGGTCGCGACCCAGACGGCGACGAGCACGACGGTCCAGGCAATCAGTTCGACGGCCGTGGCGGCGACCCGTCGGGGACGACCGCTGCGTCGCTGGGGCATGGCCCGTGCTTCCCGGCCGACCCCGCGCGGAAACCGGCCCCTACTCCAGGAGGGTGCCGTCGGGGTCGGGGACGCGCTCGGGGCGTCCGTGCACGGCCCGGTGCCCGGCGCGCACCAGCGCGGCGTAGGCCGGGCCGAGCCCTCCGGCGCGCGCCCTGGCGGCGCGGGCGGCGGCCGCCCCGGGACCACCGTGCACCGCGCCGCCGGGATGCGCGGAGGCCCCGGCGAGGAAGAGCCGGTCGATCGGGGTGTCGGGGCGCCCGAGCCCGGGGGTCGGGCGCAGCACGAGCTGCTGGTGCAGGTTCGCGGTGCCGTGCATGAGGGCGCCGCGCACGAGGCTCGGGTCCTGGCGCTGCAGGGTGTCCGGGTCGGAGACGGCGCGGCCGACGACCAGGTCGCGGAACCCGGGGGCGTGGCGCTCGACGACGGCCTCCATCCGTTCGACGTGCGCGGCGACCTCGTCGGGACTCGTCAGGGCGTCGTGCGGGACGCGGGTGTAGCTCCACAGCGACTCCGTGCCGCGCGGCGAGCGCGAGGGGTCTGCGGTGGTCAGCTGGCCCATGATGAGGAAGGGCGTCTCCGGGACGCGGCCCGCGGCGAGGTCGGCGCCGAGGTCGACGAGGCCACGGGTGTCCGCGCCGACGTGCACCGCCCCCGCGCCGTGGGCCTCCGGCGCGGTCCACGGAACGGGTTCCGAGACGGCCCAGTCGACCTTGAGCACGGCGTGGTCCCACTGGAAGCGGTCGAGGTCGGCGCGCATCCGCCACGGCAGGTGCTCCACACCGACGAGCTCGCGGTAGAGGATCGGGGCGGCCACGTCGGCGAGTACGGCCTGGTCGGCCCGGACCGTCCCGCCCGCGGTGTCCACCACGCCGACGGCGCGCCCGCCCTCGACGAGGACCCGGGCGACCGGCCGGTTGCTGTCGACCCGCCCGCCGTGGGCGCGGAGCCGGTCGACCAGGGCACCGGTGAGCGCGCCCGACCCGCCCTCGGGCACGGGGAACCCGACGTCCTGGGCGAGCATCGCGAGCAGCCAGCCGAACGCCGTGCTGCCCGCCCCGGTGGGCGGCACGTCGGCGTGCATGGCGTTGCCGGCCACCAGCGCCCGCGCGCCCTCGCCGTCGAACTCCTCCTGCCCGAAGCGCAGCACCGGGAGCACGAGGCGACGGACGAGGCGCAGCAGATCCGGGGTCCCCGTCGCGCGCAGGAGCCGGGCGGCGCCGCGGACCGGCGGGAACGGCGCGAGCAGCGCGCCGACCAGCGGCTCGCGCAGCTCCTGCCACTGGTCGGCGAGGCGGCGCCACGCGGCCCCGTCGCCGGGGGCGAAGCGCTCCACCGACGCGGCGGTGGTGTCGAGGTCACGGGAGATCACTGCGGCCCGGTCGTCGGGCAGGACGTGCGCCAGAGGCTGCGGGGCGTGGCACCAGTGCAGGCCGTACCTCTCGAGGTCCAGCCCGCGCAGGACGGGCGAGGCAGCCCCGAGCGGGTAGAAGGCGCTGCCGAGGTCGGTGCTCCAGCCCGGCGCGGCGAGCTCGGCGCTTCGCGTCGCCCCGCCCGGCGAGTCGGCGGCGTCGAGCACGTGCACGCGCCAGCCGGCGTCGGCGAGCAGGTTGGCCGCGACGAGCCCGTTGTGCCCGGCGCCGACGACGACCGCGTCGGCGCGCTCGGCGTCGCCGGAGGGATGGCTCATCCGGGCACCGTGCCCGCACCGCGACGGCCCGCAAACGATCCGGTCGACCTCCGGCGCCATCCGGGTATCCGCGCCGATGGCCGAGAAGAGTGCGGAGCAGACCCTGGAGGAGTTCACCGACGCGGTGAACATGAGCGCCGACGAGCTCGAGCGCTGGCTCGAGAGCGACGAGTCGCGCTCGGTCGGCCAGGGCGGCGAGGGGGAGGAGTCCACCGGCCACCAGATGGGCCGGCGGATCGTGGAGCTGCGTCGCACGAAGGAGAAGGACCTGGACGACGACGACTACGCGGCCATGCGCAAGGTCGTCGGCTACGTGCACCGGCACCGCAAGCAGGAGCCGACCAAGGAGGACATCGAGACCAGCAGGTGGCGGTACTCGCTGATGAACTGGGGGAACGACCCGCTCAAGGACTAGCGGCCGGGTTTCGCGGGGGAGGCCGACGGCCCATCCGGACCGATGACGAACACCGCGCGATCCGGCGGCGCCCTGGTGCTCGGGGCGAGCCGCGGCCTCGGCCTGCTGGTGGCCACGGAGCTGGGGCGGGCCGGCTACGACCTCGCCGTCGTCGCCCGCTCGTCCGAGGAGCTCGACGAGGCCCGGCCGCAGCTCGAGGCCACCGGCGCCCGGGTGACGACGCTGCCCGCCGACCTGTCCGTGCGCCAGGAGGCGGGGGCGTGCGTGGACGCCGCGGCGCGGGAGCTGGGCGGCCTCGACGTCGTGGTGGCCTGCGCGGGCGTCATCGGGGTCGGGCCGCTGGAGGCGCTGCGCGTCGAGGACGTCGTCGAGGTCCACGACGCGGTGTTCTGGGCGACCGTCTTCCCCGTGCTGCGCGCCGCCGAGGTGATGCGCCGCCGCGGCGGGGGACGGATCGGCATCGTCGGCTCGATCGGCGGCGCCGTGCCCGCACCGCACCTCCTGCCCTACACCGCCGCCAAGTACGCGGTGCGCGGGTTCTCCGAGGCGCTGCGCACCGAGCTGGCCCCGCACGGCGTCACCGTCACCACGCTCATGCCGGGGCTCATGCGCACGGGATCGCCGCGCCAGGCGCTCGTCGCCGGCGACCGCGAGGCCGAGTTCCGCTGGTTCGCCGCGCTCGACAGCCTCCCGCTGCTCTCGACGAGCGCGCCCCGCGCGGCCCGGCAGGTCGTCGCCGCGACGCTCGCCGGGCGGGCCGAGCGGTTCCTCACGCCCGCCGCGATGCTCGGTGCGCGGCTGCACGGGGTGGCTCCCGGGCTGACCACACGCCTGTCCGGGCTGGCCGCGCGCCTGCTGCCCGGCCCCGGCGCCGACCCGGCCACGGCGGAGCCGGGACGGACGCTGCCGGCGCAACCGGGCTGGTTCCGCGCGCTGACGACACTCACGCGCCGCGCGGAGGCCCGTCACCAGCGGGGTGGCTCCGCTTCATGAGCGGCCCTCTCTCGCCGTCGTGATCCGCTTCCGTGCGGCGGAACGCGCCAGATCTGACGCGTGCCGCCCCACAGAGGTCGATCAAGCGCCGGCGTGGGTGGATCCGGCGCGGACGCACCTCACGAGCGCCCGGTGAGGGTGAACGCGGTGGCGAACGGGCTGAGCGAGGCGGGCAGGCTCGTCGGGTCGAGCGGGGCGTCGCGGTGGCGCAGTGCGACGTCGTGCCCGCTCAGCAGCGCCGCGAGCCACGTGCTCGTCATGAGCAGCACGAGGTCCTGCCCCGGGCACGACGCCGGGCCCTCGCTGAACGGGACCAGCGGGCGGTGGTCGTGGGCGTGCTCGTCGAGCCGCTCGCCGTCGGGGGCGAGCCAGTTGCCGGGCGCGAACCGGTGCGCGGTCGGCTCGATCTGCTCGTCCCGGTGCAGGTAGGGAGCGACGACGAGGACACCGGTCCCGGCGGCCATGGTGCCGGTCGGCCAGGTGGTGGGCCCCGTGGTGTCGCGCAGGATCAGCGGGGTGGTCGGCCAGAGCCGGACGGACTCCAGCACCGCGGCCCGCAGTCGGGCCAGCAGCGGCGCGGTCTCGTGCCGGGCGGCGTCGATCTGCTCCCGCGCCCGGGCCCGCTCGGCGTCCTCGCTCGCCAGCAGCGCCAGCGCGCGGTGGGCGGCCATCAGCGCCGGGTCGGCCGCGAAGAGCCACTGCGGGATCTGGTCGACGAGCTCGTCGGCGGCACCACCCTCGTCGCGCAGCCGCGCGGCGAGGCTGCCGTCCGTGGCGTGCTCCAGGTGGTGGCGCAGGCGCTCGCGCAGCGCCGCGCGGGAGCGGCGGGCACGGGGCGCGGCGAACGACCAGTTCGCGAAGCCGCGCAGCCGGTCCATCAGCGTGTGCACGTGCTCGTCGTCGCGGGCCTGCTCGCCGAGCACGAC
>JAVXWR010000578.1:0-3767 GCA_032230725.1 Actinomycetota bacterium | reverse complement strand
CGAGGGCCCCGTCCCCCCGCTGCTCGATTCCCCGACGGCACCATGGCGCGTGCTGCGCGCGGAGGTCGCCCTCGACGCCGGGCACCCGCGCGTCGCGGCGGCCGAGATCGACGAGTGGCCGGTGTTCGGGACGCCGCTGTGGTTGACGCTGGAGCGCCACCGGCTGCTCGGGCGGCTCGCGGAGGGCTCGGGCGACGTCGACGCGGCCCGGGCGTCCTACCGCGCCGCGCTGGACCTCGCCGAGGCCGACCCGGAGGGTGCCGCCTCCTGCCCGATCGAGATCGGTGCGCTGCACGCGTCGGCCGGCATCCTCGCGCGGGCCCGCGGCTGGACGAGCGCGGCCGCGGACCTCGCGGCAGCCCGACGGGGCTTCGTCGCCCTCGGCGCGAGGCCGTGGGTGGCGCGGATCGACGCGGAGATCGACGCCGACATCCACGGGCTCGGCACCCCGGGCCGCGCCGGCGCCCGGCGGGACGACGCCCCGGCGCCGGGGGCTCCCGGCCGGTCCGGCGACGATGTGCGGGGGCCGGACGTCCCCGCGGCGCGGGCGCCGTCGGAGCGGGCGCGGGCCGCGGTCCCGGTCGCCACCGTGTCCGGCGCCGTCGGCGTCCAGACGCTGCCCGTGGCCCCGGCGGCGTCCGCGGAGCCCCCGGAGCACGCGGACCTGACCCCCCGCGAGCGCGAGGTGATCCGCCTGGTCGCCCAGGGGATGACCAGCCGGGAGGTGGCGGCGGCGCTCTACGTCACCCCGAAGGCGATCAGCTACCACCTCGGCAACGTGTTCGCGAAACTCGGCGTCACCTCCCGGCGACAGCTGTGGGGCCGTCAGTTCTGACACGCATAGCTGACCCCCATTCGGGGGAACATGGATCTCATGGAGCAGCGGCGTGCGGGACGACGGCGGGGGCTGTGGGTCGCGGGCGCGGCGGTGGCCGTGCTCGCCGTCGCTCTCGGTGTCGCGGGTGTCGTCGGAGTCCGTGAGGCCACCGCCGACCCCGGCTCCGGGATGCTGCGCCTCGCGCACCTCTCGCCGAACACCCCCGCCGTCGACATGTATGCCACGGGGCCGAACCTGCCCCTGACCGAGGTCGCCGGGGACGTCTCCTACCGCGCCGTGAGCCCGTACCTCACCGAGCCCGCCGGCACCTACCGCATCCAGGGCCGGCCCGCCGGGGCGCCCGCGTCGAGCGCGCCGCTCTTCGACGTCGCCGTCGACCTGCCCGCCGGGTCCGCCCAGACCGCGACCTTCGTCGACATCGGCCCGAACGGCGCCACCCAGGCCCAGGTGCTCGACGACGAGACCGCGCCCGCCGCCGCGGGGGTCGGCGCGCTGCGGGTCGTGCAGGCCGCCGCCGAGGTGGGCCCGCTCGACGTCCAGGCCAGTGACCGGTCCGGCCACGACGCGGACATCCCGGTCGCCCGCACCCTGTTCTACGGCTCGGCCACCCCGTACGCGACGGTCGCCGCCCACCCCTGGTCGGTGCGCCTGACCAGCCGGACCGGCAAGGAGACGACGGTGCAGGTGCCGGTCACGAGCACCTCGGTCGCGAGCCTCGTCGTCACCCGCGGTGCGGACGGCGACCTCGCGGCCCAGGTGGTGCCCGACGCCGCCTCCGCCGCCGGCGTCCCCTCACCCGCCCCCGGCGCGCCCCCGGTCGCCGCGCCGCCCGCCCCGCGAACTGCGGAGTCCTCGGCCGCGCCCGTCGCCCCCGGCTCACAGGCCCCGCAGCCCCCGAGCGCGAAGGCCGCCCCCGACACGGCCGCCCCGCCCGTGCCGAAGGCACCGTCCCCGCCCACGGGCGGCATCGGCGCCGGGCTCGGCGGCCTCGCCCGCGAGCACGTCGGCACGCTCGCCGCCGGCGGCATCTGGGACACCGTCGCCGGCTGGTTCGGCGTCGGGAGCGACACCGACCCCGGGGCGCCGTTCGCAGCCCGCATGCCGCTGGCGATCGCCACCGCGCCGCCGCCCGGCGGCCCGCACCCCACGAGCCTCGAGATCCCGGCGATCGGCCTCGACACCTCGGACCCGGTCGACCTGCGCATCGACTACCGCGACGCGCTCCAGGTCCCCACCGACTACTCGAAGGTCGGCTGGTTCACCTCGTCGGCGGTGCCCGGCGATCCCGGCTCGGCGGTCATGGTGGGCCACGGCGACACCCGCAACGGGCCCGCGGTCTTCGGTCGCCTCGACGACCTCAAGCCCGGCGACGTCATCGAGGTCGGCCGCTCCGACGGCGGCACGACGCACTTCGCGGTCGACTCCGTCGAGACGTTCGCGAAGGACAAGCTGCCGACCGAGCGGGTCTACGGCCCGACGACGGCGCCCACCCTGCGGCTGATGACGTGCGGCGGCCCGTTCGACGACGGGTCGTTGAACTACCGCGACAACATCGTGGTCTTCGCGACCCCGCGCTGAGGGCGACGACCCGGCACCGAGCGGGTCGCCAGCAGCGCGGCGGCCACACGATGGCGCAGTGAGGCCGGGTCGGTCGACGCGACCATCATGATCCGCTGACGCAGCCACGTCACCGGCTCGCGGACCAGTCCGAGGGCCACGTCGCGACGGCGCACCACGTCGGAGTGCTCCGCGCGCAGCTCCCGCAGGAAGCGGTGCTGCAGCGCCATGTTCCGGCGCCGGGAGCTCGACGTGATCGAGCCGCTCGCGAGGCGGAACGCCGAGAGCGACTGGGGCATACCGAAGAACCCGCCCCGGGTCACCAGACGCGCGGCGAGCCCGACGTCGAGGGCGTACCCGTTGTCGGGGAAGCCGCCGACGGCCTCGAACGCGTCGCGGCGGAAGAGCATGTTGCCGGGCACGCCGATCGGGCTGCCGCGGTGGCGGACGATACGGCGCAGCACCGTCGTCGCGTCCCGCCGGCCCAGCAGGTCGGTGCTGCGCAGGGCGCGGCCACGGGCGATGACACGGTCGTCGTCGTCCACCAGGTCGTGCCGGCAGGACACCAGCGCGAGCGTCGGGTCGGCATCCATGACGGCGACCTGCTCGGCGAGCACAGTGGGCGCGAGGAGATCGTCGGCGTTGAGCACCTTCACCAGGGGTGCCCGGGCGTGGCGCACCGCGCGCTGGAAGTTCTCGGTGACCGGCACCGTCTCGGTGTTGCGCTCGAGGCGGATCCGCGAGTCGTCGAACTCCCGCACGACCTCGGCGGAGGCGTCGGTGCACGCGTTGTCCAGCACGACGAGCTCGAAGTCGGTGAACGTCTGCGCCAGCACGCTCGCGACGGTGCGCCCGACGTAGCGCTCCTTCTGGTAGAGCGGCACCACCACCGACACCCGGGGGACGGGCGCGCCACCCGCCGCGTCACGCAACGTCATCTTCGGCGTCGACATGGCTCGTTCGGGGGACATGGAGTCATCGTCCAGTCGATCCTGTGCCCGCGTCAACGGGATGATCCGGACGAGCTCGGCATTCCACGCGTACGGCGTGTGACTCAGCCCGATCGGACCTGGGAAGAGATCCCAGGGTGCCCGACCGTCCGACGTCCGACGATCAACGGGCCCGACTCCGTGGCTCCCCCTTGGAGGACTGACGATGACGCTGGCTCCGGATCGGACCGGCGCGTCCCGTCCGCCTCTCCGCGAGGGCGGCGGCCCCCTGGACGTCTGCGTCGTCGGGATGCACTACGCCCCCGAGCACACCGGCAACGCGCCCTACACGACGGGGATGGTCGCGGCGCTGCACGAGGCCGGGCACCGCGTCCGCGTGGTCACCGGCTACCCGCACTACCCGGCCTGGGCGGTCACGGCCG
>JAVXWR010000506.1:0-5537 GCA_032230725.1 Actinomycetota bacterium | reverse complement strand
GCTGCCCAGCCTTCAGGGGGTGCCGGCCGGACCGGCACCGGTCGTTCACCCAAGCCGCCCACGGCGCCCTCCCGGCGGTCCGCTCATCCAACCCTGACCGCGCCGGCCGAGGACGTGCGGACAATCCTCGGCCGGGCCCTGTCAGGATCGTCCCGCGGGGCGCGCATGCCATCGCGGTCTCCGGTAGTCCGCGATGGTCGCCAGCCGGAGTGGTCGTCTACCGGCTAGCCGGAAGGGCCGCACGCTACGCGAGCCGGAGGGGCGCCCCTCAGGAACGCCGCGGTGCGGCGGATGGTGGCTACCTGCAATGGCCTGCCGATGCCGCGCTCCTAGCCTCGTCTCGTGGCCTTGCGCTGCTTGATCGTCGACGACAGTCCGGGCTTTCTCCAGGTTGCCCGCACGCTGCTCGAGCAGGAGGGGCTGCAGATCGTCGGAGTCGCATCGACTGGTGACGAGGCTGTCCAGCGCGCCGCGGACCTACATCCCGACGTGACGCTGCTGGACATCGATCTCGGCGCCGAGAGCGGCTTCACGGTCGCGCAGTGGCTGGTCGACGACCCCGACCTCGACCCCGGCGCGTTGATCCTGATCTCGGCCCATGCTCAGGAGGACCTTGCCGACCTCATCGAGGCCAGTCCAGCCATCGGGTTCCTGTCCAAGCCGTCGCTGTCCGCCACGGCGATCGAGAGGCTGGTCCGCGCGGCCGGCGGAGGTCACGACCGACCCGGGGAGACGCTGTGCCCATGACCCAGGCCGCCGCGGAGACGATGGGGTGCAGCGCGAGGAGGTACTCAACGCCTCGGCGTAGCTCTAGCCGGGTCCTCCGAGAGATGCTTGACCGGCTGAGATGGGGTGGTGACTGGGCTCGTGCGGAGTAGGCGACTCTTGAACCGCCCCCGCGTCGCGAGCACGCTGGGACGCTGGCGAGGCGCCCGACGAGGCGGTGGTGTGGGGTGCGCCGGAGTGGAGGCCCGATGGCCACCCGGAGGAGCGGTGGGATCATCGCGGAGCAGGATGCGCTGCGCCGCGTGGCCACGCTTGTCGCTCGTGGGGCGCAGCCGGAGAGGGTCTTCGCCGCGGTGGCCGAGGAGGTCGGCAGGCTGCTGGAGGTCGACTTCACGATCCTGAGCCGCTACGAGTCGGACGGTACGCAAGTCTCCGTTGGTGCGTGGAGCAATACGGACGCCGAGGTCCCGTTCCCCGTGGGAACGCGTGTGCTTCTCGGCGGCCGGAACGTGGTGTCGCTGGTTGTCCAGACGGGCCGCCCGGCGCGGATCGAGGACTACGCGGACGCTGCAGGACCGGTGGCCCACGCGGCTCGCGGCTGGCGGCTCCGCTCCGCCGTTGGGATACCGATCGGTGTCGAGGGCCGACTGTGGGGGGTCATCAGCGTGGCGTCCGGTCAAGCGCAGCCGGTACCGGCTGACACCGAGGCACGGCTGGCGGCGTTCACCGAGCTGGTCGCGACCTCCATCGGGAACGCCCAGGCCCGTGTGGAGCTCCGCGGCTTCGCCGAGGAGCAGGCCGCGTTGCGGCGGGTGGCGACGCTGGTGGCCCGGGCCGCGCCACCGGAGGAGGTGTTTGCGGCGGTCACCGCCGAGGTGGGTCGGGTGCTCTCCGCCGACATCACCGTCCTGTGCCGCTATGACGTCGACGGCGTCGAGACTGTCGTCGGCGTGTGGAGCAGCGCCGGGGCCCTGCCCGTTGCGGTCGGCACCCGCACGCGCCTCGACGGGCGGAACGTGAGCACCCGGGTCTTCCGGACCGGTAGGCCGGAACGGATCGACGACTACTCGGGCGCCACGGGTCCCGTCGGTGTCTTCGCTCGCGAGGTCGGGATCCGGGCGTCGGTCGGGGTGCCGATCAGCGTGGAGGGCCGGCTGTGGGGCGTCATGATCGTGGCGACCGGCGCTGCGTGGCCACCGGAGGGCTCGGAGGCGCGGCTGACCGGGTTCACTCACCTGGTCGGGACGGCGATCGCCAACGCCCAGGCCCGCACGGAGCTGCGCGGGTTCGCCGAGGAGCAGGCCGCGTTGCGGCGGGTGGCGACGCTGGTGGCCCGGGCCGCGCCACCGGAGGAGGTGTTCGCTGCCGTCACCGTTGAGGTGGGCCGGGTGCTCTCCGTTGCCTTCACGGTCCTGAGCAGGTACGAGACGGACGGAACGGCCACGGTCCTCGGCACCTGGACCCGCACCGGCGCCGCCTTTCCGCTCTCGCTCGGAACCCGGGTCGAGCTCGGTGAGCGGGACGTGCACACCCTCGTGTCGCGGACCCACCGGCCAGCCCGGGTGGAACCTTCCGACCAGGAGGTCGGCGCGGCGTCCGCCACAGCGCTGGCCGTAGGCGGGCGGGCGGCGGTCGGCGCGCCCGTCAGCGTCGGGGGTCGGCTGTGGGGCGTCGTCATCGTGGCATCGGAGACCGACCAGCTGCTGTCGCCGGACACGGAGACGCGGCTGGCCGGCTTCAGCGAGCTGATCGCCACGGCTCTCGCCAACGCCGAGGCGCAGGCTGCGCTGAGCGCGTCACGAGCGCGGCTGGTGGTCGCCGCCGACGCTGCCCGCCGCCGGATTGAACGGGACCTGCATGAACGGGCGCAGCAGCAGCTCAGCTCCCTCGCGCTGGAGCTGCGCGCAGTCCGGGCCGCGGTGCCGCACGAGGCCGACGAGCTGGCCTCGCATGTGGACGGCGTCGCCACGGAGATCACCGGGGTGCTCGCCGACCTGAGCGAGATCGCCCGCGGACTGCATCCCGCCGCTCTCGCCAAGGGAGGGCTCGGCCCGGCGCTGAGGGCGCTTGCCGGCCGCTCGGCCGTCCCGGTCCGCCTCGACCTGCGGACCGAGGGGCGATATCAAGAACCGATCGAGATCGCCGTCTACTACGTGGTCGCCGAGGCACTGACCAACGTGGCCAAGCACGCGCACGCCAGCCTCGTCGAGGTGGCCGTGGAGGCCGGCGAGGGCTCCGTGCTGGTCCGTGTCCATGACGACGGCCGCGGTAGCGCGGACATCACCGGTGGATCCGGTCTGCTCGGGCTCAGGGATCGGGTCGAGGCGCTCGGCGGTCGGCTCCGGGTGCAGATCGCGCCCGGCACAGGCACGACGGTGCAGGCCGCGATCCCGCTGCCCAGGGGGCCCGCTTTCTCCGCGTGACCCGCTCTCTCCTTCCCCGGCACCGGACGCGGCCGATGAGAGAGCCCATCGGACGGTCCTTGATGGGCCGACCCGCGGCGAGCACGCTGTCAGACCAGTAGGCGGAGGCGTCGGCGAACGCCGGGGCGGAGACCCAGATGGCAACCGGACCGGGCGACGGGGTCGCCGAGGAGCAGGCGGCCCTTCGACGGGTGGCGATGCTGGTGGCCCAGGCAGCTGCGCCGGAGGAGCTGTTCGCCACGGTCGCCGCCGAGGTCGGTCTGCTGATGGGAGTCGACTTCACGATCCTGAGCCGGTACGACCCGGACGACACGGCTGTCACCGTCGGTACGTGGGCGGGCACCGATGACGAGGACCCCATCGGGTTCGGGAGCCGATGGGGCATCGGTGGGCACAACGTGACCTCTCTGGTGTTCAGCACGGGTCGGCCGGCGCGCATCGATGCCTACGCCGGCGCCACGGGGCCCGCCGCGGAGGTCGGACGCCGGCTGACATTCCGCTCGGCCGTCGGTGTGCCGATCATCGTCGACAGTCGGCTGTGGGGCCTGATGTTGGTGGCGTACCAGCACGAGCAGTTGTTGCCGGCGGACACCGAGGCGCGGTTGGCCGGGTTCACCGAGCTGGTCGCCACGGCCATCGCCGACACGCAGTCCCGCGTGGAGCTGCGCGGGTTCGCCGAGGAGCAGGCGGCGCTGCGCCGGGTGGCGACGCTGGTCGCGGACGGAGCGCGGTCGACGGAGGTGTTCGCGGCTCTCGCCGCGGAGGTCGGGCACCTGCTGGGCTGCGGCTTTGCCGTCCTCAACCGCTACGACCCGGACGGCACGGCGGTCACCGTCGGTGCCTCGGCCGGCGCCGGCGACGACGTGCCCTTCCCAGTGGGCACCCGGTGGAGCCTGGGTGGGCACAACGTGACCACTCTGGTGGCCGAGACAGCCCAGCCGGCCCGGATCGATGCCAACGCCGGCTCATTCGGCCCTGCCGCCGACCTCGCGCGTGAGGCGGGGGCCTGGTCACTCGTCGGCGTGCCGGTCTTCGTCGAGGGACGGCTATGGGGATTCATGAGCGCGGTGTGCACGCGCGAGGAGGTCCTGCCCGCGGACACCGAGACGCGGCTGGCCGGGTTCACCGAGCTGGCGGGGACGGCGATCGCGAACGCGCAGGCGCGCCTGGAGCTGCGCGGGTTCGCTGAGGAGCAGGCCGCGCTGCGGCGGGTGGCGACGCTGGTGGCGCAGGCGGCGCCCCCGGAGGAGGTCTTCTCCGCCGTCGCGGCGGAAGTCGGACTAGTGCTCTGCGTAGAGCTCACGCTCCTGAGCCGCTACGACTCGGAGGACTCGGCCACCGTCGTGGGCGTCTGGAGCGGCTCCGGTGACACGGCATCGGCCCCCCTCGGCAGCCCCGTCGAGCTCGGCGGGCAGAACGTGCACACGGAGGTGTTCCGCACCCGGCGTCCGGCGCGCGTGAACTTGGCCGAAGCCTCGGGTCCCGCGACCAGCGTGTTCCGACCACTGAGAATCCGCTCGGCGGTCGGCGTGCCGATCAGCGTCGAGGGCCGGTTGTGGGGTGTCATGCTCGTGCTGTCCACCCGCGAGGAATTCCTGCCGGCGAACATCGAGACACGGCTGGCGGCGTTCACCGAGCTCGTCGGCACCGCCCTGGCCAACGCCGACGCTCAGGCCGCGTTGACTGCCTCCCGGGCGCGCATCGTCGCCACTGCCGACGCGACGCGCCGTCGCATCGAGCGCGATCTGCACGACGGGGCTCAGCAACGACTGGTCTCCCTCAAACTGCACCTCCGCGGTGCCGTGCTGGCCGCGGTGCCGCCCGGCGCCAACGAGCTGGCGGGGCGGCTCGCCGGGATCGACACCGGCCTGACCGGTGTGCTCGACGAGCTGCGCGAAATCGCCCGCGGCGTCCACCCCGCGTCGCTCACCGCCGGCGGGCTGCGCCCGGCGCTGAAGACGCTGGCCCGCCGATCCGCCGTGCCGGTCCGCCTCGACGTCCGGGTCGACGGACGGCTGCCCGAACCGGTCGAGCTCGCCGCGTACCACGCGACCGCAGAGGCCCTTACCAACGTCGCGAAGCACGCCCACGCCACCGTCATCGATGTCCACGGGGAGATCGTCGAGGGGCGGCTGGACGTCCGAGTCCGCGACGACGGCCGCGGCGGCGCCGACGCCACCGCCGGCTCCGGCCTTGTCGCGCTCACCGACCGAGTCGAGGCGCTCGGTGGCCGGTTCTCGCTCTCCAGTGCGCCAGGCGCGGGCACCACGATCGAGATCTCACTGCCCCTCACCGGACACAGCGGCCCGGGGCCGCATGCGAGTTCCGCCACTCTCCGGGTCGGTGGGTAGGGCCGATCCCGCGGACCGCAGCGTGGAAGTGACCTCC
>JAVXWR010000505.1:0-4036 GCA_032230725.1 Actinomycetota bacterium | reverse complement strand
CGGCTGCGCGACGGCAGGCGCTGTCCGTCGGCATCGCAACCGGTGCGTCCGGCCTGAGCCTCGGCGCCCTGGCTGTCGCGAACGGGTTGTCCGTGTGGCAGGCGTGCGTCACGTCCCTGCTGTTGTTCAGCGGTGGCTCGCAGTTCGCGCTGATCGGCATCCTCGGTGGGGGCGGGACGGTGGGGGCGGCGGTCGCGGCGTCGTCGTTGCTCGGGGTGCGCAACGCGCTGTACGGGCTCCAGCTGGTGCCGACGATGCGGCCCGCCGGCTGGCGGCGGTTCGCGATGGCGCAGCTGACGATCGACGAGTCCACGGCGGTGGCGGTGTCGCAGTCGACGCCCCCGTTGCGGCGGCTCGGGTTCTGGGTGACCGGTCTCGGGGTGTACGCCGGCTGGAACCTGATGACGCTCGCCGGCGCCCTGGCCGGCAGCGCGCTGGGCGACCCGAAGCGCTTCGGGCTCGACGCGGCCGCGTCCGCCGCCTTCGTCGCGCTGCTCTGGCCGCGGCTGCGCGCCCGCCAGCCGGTGGCGATCGCCGTCGTGGGGGCGGTGGTCACGACGGTGCTCGTCCCGGTCATCCCGACGGGGCTGCCGGTGCTGGCCGCGGCATTCGCCGGCGCGCTCGTCGCGTGGTTCTGGCCGCCACGCGACGGGGTGCGGGAGTGAGCGCGTCGGTCGCGGTCCTGGCGGCGTCGGTGATCGCGTACGGGTTCAAGGTCGCCGGCTACACGGTGCCGCCGGCGTTCCTGGAGCGACCACGCCTCCTGCGCGTCACCGAGGTGCTCCCCGCGGCGTTGCTGGCCTCGCTGGTCGTGCTGCAGACGTTCTCGACGGGATCGCACCTCGCGCTCGACGCGCGGGCCGCCGGACTCGGGGTGGCGGTCGTCGCGCTCGTACTGCGCGCCCCGTTCATCGTCGTGGTGATCGCCGCCGCCGTGAGCGCGGCGCTGCTCCGGGCGGTCGGCTTGCCGTGAGTGCTCAGTCCTGCGCGTCGCGCAGGGCCAGCACCACGCGCACGACCCGCTCCACCGCCGCCTCGAACAGGGCGCCGCGCAACTCGCCGCGATCGGCCAGGTTCTGGGCCGCGAGCTCGAGCATCCGCTCGGGCCCCACCCGCCGCACCACGAGCGCCGCGATCTCCTCGAGGTCCAGGCCCGGGTGGTCCAGCCGCGTGAGGGCGAACTCGATGATCAGCTCTTCGTCCGGCACGGGCGACCTCCCTCGAGACCCGAGAGTAGTCCGCGGAAGGGCCACGTCGGGGTGATCCGTTCCGGCACCGGCCCCGCGGCGTCGACACTGGGCCCGTGGCGCCCGGGCTGACCGACGACGTGGTGGTCCTGTCGGCCCTGACCCTCGAGGACGCCGCGGCGCTGGTCGCGGGCCGGGACGCCGAGATCGCCGCCCGGCTCGCGGGCGCCCCCTCGACCCGCGCCACGGCCGAGCACCACATCGGGGCGTGTGCCGCCGACTGGCTCGGTGACTGGTCCCGCCCCGGGGCGAAGCTCGCCTGGGGCATCCGGGACGCCGTGACCGGCACCCTGGCCGGGACCGCCGAGGTGGCGCTGCGCTTCCCCGAGCTCGAGCCCGGGGCGGCGAACCTCTCCTACGGCGTCTTCCCCCGCTGGCGTGGCCGGGGGTTCGCGGCCCGGGCGGTCGTCCTGATGGGCGACTTCCTGGCCACGCGGACGACGACCTCGCGCGCGGTCCTGCGTATCGACCGCGACAACGCCGCATCGCTGCGGGTGGCGCAGCGGTGCGGGTTCCGGCCGAGCCAGCAACTGGCCCCCGCGAACGCGTCGATGCTCTGGTTCTCGCGGGCGGTGCGCGTGGAGCCGAGGAGGGGTTGTCCCTATCTCGAGGAGTAGGGAGCACGCCGTCGGATCAGGGGGACTACTCGATCGAACGCGGGGCCCGTTCCGAGCACTCTTGGTGCCAGGCCGGAACGACAAACCGAACCCCACCGGCTCCCTACCAAGAGGAACACATCATGGCTCCGCATCCGGGCAACCACGGCGGCAACCACGGCAACGGGCACGGGAACGGGCACGGCGACGGGCACGGGAACGGGCACGAGGGCAACCACGGCAACCACGGCAACCACGGCAACCACGGTCACCCGGGCCACGGCCACCCCCAGCACCACGACGGCAACTGGGGCCACGGGCACCACGGCGACCACAAGTGGCACGGCGACCACAAGTGGCAGGGCGGCCACAAGTGGGACGGCGGCCACAAGTGGGGCGGCGGCCACGGGAAGGACTGGGGCCACGGCAAGGACTGGGGCCACGGGCACGACGGCGGCCACGGCCACGGCCACCCCGTGATCCTTCACTGATCCCCACACCTCGCACCGAGACCTCCGGGCCGGCGCCGTACGAGGGAGACGTCGATGGTCGGCACTGCGCCGACCACCGTCACCCCGTACGACGCCGGCCCGTCGGCCTGTCCAGGGGTGTCCGCGGCGTGGAGTGAACGCCACCGGCGGCGTTCCGGCGGTGGGCGCCCCTCGCCCGTCTATCTGACCGAAGGGCACCCTCGCTCAGAACCCGGCGTTCCGGCGGTGGGCGCCCCTTCGGGCGCCGCACCTGGGAGGTCTCCGGCTCGGCCTGGATGTCGCCCGCCGGGGACCCGTTCGCCGACCGCATCAACGCGATCCCCAAGTACGTCGCCAGCCGGACCCTCACCGACGGCTCCGCCTGGTCGAACACGACCGTCCTCCCCGCGGAGAGCGCCCTCGAGGCCGTCGCGACGCTGCGTGGGCAGGAGGGCCGGAGCCTGCTGGTCATGGGCAGTGCGGGCCTCGCCAACCAGCTCGTCGACGCCGATCTCGTCGACGAGTACCGCCTCATGATCGAGCCGATCCTGCTCGGCGGCGGGAAGTCGATCTTCCCGCGGAGCGGCGGGGCGCGATCGCTGGAGCTGGTCTCGACGACGACGGCCGCCACCGGCGTCCTCGTCTGCAGCTACCGGCGGGCGTGAGCGCTCAGAGCACCGGCGCCACGGCGTGGGCGGTCACGTCGTTGAACGCGACCAACCGAGGCGCCGGGCCCGCGGTGTCGATGCGGCACACCGCCGCGTCGGCCACCCACATCCGCCAGGCCACCTCGTCGCCGACCCCCAGCGCCCAGGCGATCGCGGCCTTGATGGGGGAGACGTGGCTGACGACGACGACGTCCCCGTCCGCCGCCGCGCCGGTCAGCTCCCGGCAGGCCGCGCGGACCCGGGCCCCCACCGCCGCGAGCGACTCGCCGCCGGCCGGGACGTGGGCGGGGTCGTCGCGCCAGGCGCGCCAGCCGTCGGCGTCGAGCGCGGAGGCGGGGCGACCGTCGAGGTCGCCGTAGTCCATCTCGACCCACCGCGGGTCGACCTCCACGAGGGTGCCCGACGCGGCGCCGAGCGCGTCCGCGGTCTCCCGCGCCCGCAGGAGGGGGCTGCTGATCAGCCGGGCGGGCGGCGGGAGCGCCCGGGCGAGGGCCTCGGCCTGCTCGCGCCCGCCGTCGCACAACGGTGGGTCGGCCCGACCCAGCAGCAGGCCGCGCCGGTTGGCGACGGTCTGGCCGTGGCGGACGAGGACGAGCACGCGGGTCACGCTACTGAGGCGTGGCGAGCCCGAAATGTCACCGGGGGCGAGTTCGGCGGAGCGGACGTGCGCCGCTGGACCGTCCGGCCCAGCACGAGCACCCCGAGGCCGGGCAGCGTGGAGACCAATGCCAGGACCCCGAACGCGACGGCCGTCGCCAGCCCGGTGCCCGCGCCCAGCCCGGCGACCCCGAACGCCACCGCGGTCGTCGCCTCCCGCGGACCCCACCCGCCCACGGAGAGCGGCAGCCCCATCGACAGCAACGAGAGCAGCAGCAGCGGCGCGAGATCCCCCGGGGCGGCCCGCACGCCCACTGCCGACGCGGCCACTCCGAGCAGCGCCAGGTGCCCGGCCATCGTCACCAGCGACAGGCCGAGGACGGCGGGTCCGGTCCGGGCACCGAGGAGCCCGTCCCGGATCCCGACGGCGAGGCCCGCCAGGCCGCGACGCACGGCCG